>NZ_JBVVQN010000018.1:0-140058 GCF_055811075.1 Mesorhizobium sp. WSM4820
TATCCGCGCCCGGTTGGGGGCCAAGAGGGGTGGGGTTTGATACCGGCCGCGCCGGCTTTAACCATCTGTTCACCATAAGGTTCGATGCTGTTTTTCTCAGGCACCACTCCGCATGACGTTTTCGATCGCAGTTTGCTGCGCAGTACGGGAGAATGGCTTTGACGGTTGCCGACATCAACAGGCTGGAACAGGCCGCACGTGTTTCGATGAGCGGGTTTCAGGATCCCGAAGCATCCGCAATGCGGTCGCCCCGTGCTTCCCTGCCGATCCCCGGCCTCGCCGCAATCGGGCTGGCTGCAGTGGCCGTCCTGGCCGCCGCGTTCCAGTTGGTCTGATGCATGTCACGCGAAAAGCATGCCCTCGGGCTTGAACCGGGGGTGTGCAGCGGTTTGCGATAACAATTTGAAGCAAAGCGTCGGTCGCAAGTGGCCGACGGCTTGGGCTTGCCTGATGTCGGCTTGTCCTCCATGGTCGCGCCAGCCCGCATCACCGGAACTTTGGCGGATGTGGCCCGTTCTATGGCGGGAGGACCGTCGCCATGGAACATATCGCTGCCGTGCTGTTGGTCATCGGCTGTTCGAACACGATGACCGAGTGCCGCGAACTGCCCGTATCGGTGAGCGTTTTCGAAACCGCTCAGGAGTGCACCGCCGCGCGTCCGTTTGCCATGGGCGATGTGCAGGGTCAGGCTCCGCGCATCATTGCCAAATGCCTTTCCGTCGATCCGGCACTTGAGGATGATTACGACCAGATCGTCTGGAACGTGCGCCCGGACGGCACGCTCGACGCTTCCGTGGAGATTTCCGACCTCGAGCTCGCCTCGAGCGGCGCGCGCCCCGAAAAAGATTCTCTTAGCCAACAATGAAATCGAGCAGGGCAAAACGCTTTTTCGCGTGATAAATGACGGGCGGAGCTACAAGTGAGGACAAAGGCGAGGAGTGACCCTATGCGGAAGATGATTATTGCCATGGTTGCCGCAATCGCGGTCAGCGGTTGCAGCACCACCGAACAGGATGTCGGCGTCGGCGCCGGTGTCGGCGCTCTGGCCGGCGGCCTGATTGACGGCGGCAAGGGTGCGCTGGTGGGCGCAGCCATCGGTGCCGGTACCGGCCTGCTGGTGCGCAACCTGCGCAATGGCTATTGCCAGTACCGCGACAACCGTGGCCGTCTGTTTACGGCGCGCTGCTGATCCGTTTCAAACGCAAGAGGCATTGGACGCGGAGACCGGACGAGCCGGTCTCTGTTTACTTGGCCGGTTTATTTGGGGCGCTGCATTTGGGCGACTTCGAAAACGTTCGGTTTGCGGCAGCCTTTCAGTCCGACAGCGGGATCCTGATTTCCACCCTCAGCCCGCTATCGTGAAAATCGCGATTGATCGTACCGCGCAATTCGCGCGTCACGTTCAGATCGATTAGCTTGGTGCCGAAACCGGTTTTGACAGGTGGCTCGAGTTTCTTCTGGCCGGCTTCGCGCCAGTTGAGGACCAGCGTCCGGTCGCTCCTGCTGCCTTCGACCGACCAGTCGACCTTGAGCGACCAGTCGCCGTTCCTGGTAATGGCCGAATTGCCGGTTTCGCCATATTTTAGCGCGTTCGTCGCCAGTTCGTGAAAGGTCAGGCCGAGCGCCTGCGTTGTCGTCTCGTCGAGCAACACCTCTGGCCCCGACAATATCCCGTCGGGAAGCTCCTTGCCGAACACCTGGCCAAGCTCGATGCGCAAGAGATCGCCAAGATCGGCCTTCTGCCAGCGCGAGCGCGTCAGCATGTCCTGGGACGCCGCCATCGCTTGCAGCCGGGCCGAAAAAGAAGACGAGAACTCGTGGACGTCGGTGGCGTGCGACGCCGTCTGGCGCGCGATCGCCAGCACCCGCGTGATCGAGTTCTTGATGCGGTGCTTCATCTCCTGCAGCATCAGGTCTTTTTCGAGCAGGCTTTTTTCCGTCGTCTCATGAAGCAGCGAAACCGCGTCATAGGCCCGCTCCTGATATCGGGCCACCAGCGCGATCGTTCCGGCGAGCAGCAGTCCGAACAGGCCGAGCATCACCGGAATGGCGCGCGAGGAAGGTTGCGAGAAGGCGCTTGTCGGCCTGAACAGGACCGTCCATGGACGTCCGGCGATGGTGAGTTCGCGAGAAACCAGCAACCTGTCGCCGAAGCTCGACGCCGGCGGCGTTTCCGACTGGAACAAAAGATGGTCGGCATCCACCTTGCCGTCATAGATTTCGATGTTGACCGGCAGCAGCGGCGTCCGGCTGAGCGCGGTCTGGAACAGGTCGCGGGCGCGGAACGCCGCATAGAGAAAGCCTGTTGTCGACGATCTCGACGCATCGATGCCGTCCGCCGCGGTTTCGATGTTGAGCCGCACGAAAACCAGGAAGCCGGTGAAGGTCTGCGCAGCACCTGTTTCCTGGCCTAGCTGCACGCGCCCGCTTGCGTGCTGCTGATTGTCGGCCATCGCCCTTTCGATCGCCTCGCGCCGCACCGGTTCGGTGAACATGTCGTAGCCGATGCCGGATTGATTGGAAGGATCCAGTGGCTCGAACAGCGTGATGGGCGCACGCCATGGCAGCGTTGTCGTGGCCGGATAGATCGCATCGCTGACGCCATAGTCGTGCTGGATGGCACGCTCGACCGCTGCCTCGTCGCCGGCTCTCACCAGCCGGAGAAAGCCGATGCCGCGCAGGCCGGCGAAATTGTCGTTGATACCCAGCGCATCGAAGAACGCCTTGAACTCGCTCCGCGAAATGTCACCATTGCGAGCCTCGAACAGTGCGTGTGTCGATCGCAGCATCGACAGATGCAGGTCGATGCGGCTATCGATCCGGTTGAGGGCGTCGTCCGCCGTCGCCTCGAATTTGATGCGCGCTGCTTCTTGCGTGGCGAAATAGGCGAATCCCGCCATTGTCAGGCTGATCAGCGCAACGGCGATGAAAGCGACGATCGGGAAGAATTTCTTCAAGTTGCTGCTGCGACCCATGGTTCCCCATCTTATGGGCAAGTCCCCGTGGCAACACAATGGCGCGGCCAAACCATCATGACGGCTGGCATATCACATGACAGGTATTTGACGCTTCAGGCGGCGATCTTCAGCGCGCCCGGTCCCGGAATGGCGCCTGGCGGACACTTGCCCAGAATGATCATGCCGAGCACCTCGTCCTGGCTCACGTCGCCGGTGCGCGCCGTGCCGACGACCCGGCCATTCTTCATGACGCAGACGCGGTCGGCAAGCTCGAACACATCGTGGATGTCATGGCTGATCAGGAAGATGCCGATGCCGTCGGCCTTGAGCTGCATGACCAGTTCGCCGACCTGCGCGGTTTCCTGCGGTCCCAGTGCCGCCGTCGGCTCATCCATGATCAGGATGCGGGCGTTGAACAGGATGGCGCGCGCGATCGCCACCGACTGCCGCTGGCCGCCCGAAAGCTTGACCACCGGCTCCTTGAAGCGCTGGAAGCGGGGATTGAGCCTGCCCATCACCTTGCGCGCCTCGGCCTCCATGGCGCCATCGTCGAGCGTGCCCCAGCCGGTCATCAGCTCGCGGCCGAGGAACAGGTTGGCGGCGGCGTCGACATTGTCGGCGAGCGCCAGCGTCTGGTAGATCGTCTCGATGCCGTATTTCTTGGCGTCGCGCGGATTGGCGATCGAAGCCTCCTCGCCATTGACGAAGATCTGGCCCGAATCGCGCTTGTAGGCGCCGGACAGGATCTTGATCAGCGTCGACTTTCCCGCACCGTTGTGGCCGAGCAGCGCCACGACCTCGCCCGGGAACAGGTCGATCGATGCATCGTCGACGGCGCGAATACCGCCGAAGGCAATCGAGATGTTGCGCATATCGATCAGTGGCGTGGGAGCAGTCGTGTCAGCCATGATCGTTCCTCTTTATAGTTTCGCCGAGCATGATGCTGGACCGAAACGGATGTCCACTTTTCGCTGATCCGGACCTTTGGCTCGGGATCATGCTCAGACCCGCTTGCGGTAGACGGTGTCGAGCCAGACGGCGACGACCAGCACGGCGCCGACGACGACGCTCTGAAGCGGTGAATCGATGCCGAGCAACACCATGCCGGACTGCAGCGACTGCATCAGAAGCGCGCCCAGCATGGCACCGAGCACCGTGCCGGAGCCGCCGGCCAGCGACGTGCCGCCGATGACGGCTGCTGCGATGACCAAGAGCTCGTCCAGCGTGCCCAGCGCATTGGTCGCCGCATTGAGGCGGGCCGAAGCAATTGCCGCGCTGATCGCGGCCAGAACGCCCATGATCATGAACACTTTCATGGTCACCCAGCGCGTGTTGATGCCGGCGAGTTCCGCCGCTTCCGGGTTGCCGCCAATGGCAAAGACGTAGCGGCCGAAACGGGTGCGCCGGGTGATGAAGGTCATGACGATGCCGACTGCGACCGCGATCAGCACCGGTATGGCGATGCCATGGGCAATGAACAGCCCGCCTTCGGGGATGGTGATGCCGGTCCGCTGGGCGTATTGGCGAACGATGCCGATCGGCCACGGATAGGAATTGGCGATCCAGACGGCGCCGAGGATGGCGGCGCAGGCGACAACACCAAGCAGGCTCTCCGCCCAGACCGGGCGCAGCGGAAACCTGAAGCGCTTGCGCTGCGACCGGCCGTTGAGCAGCATCAAGGCGACAGCCACACAGGCGAGAATGCCGACGAACCAGCTTGCGGTCGCCCCGATCGAGCCACGCGGCCCGCCACCCATCAGCTGGAAGGTGGCATCGAGCGGCGCGACGGTGCGCCCGCTCGTCATCAGCCACGCCATGCCGCGCCAGATCAGCAGGCCGCCCAGCGTCACGATGAAGGCCGGAACCTCGAGATAGGCGATGATAAAACCCTGAAGCGCGCCGATGATGAGGCCGAGCGCCACGCCGGCAGCCAGTGCGATGACCCATATCCAGGGATTTCCAAGCTGGAATCCCATGACGCGGATGAGGAATTCTGCCTGCGCAACGCCCATCACCATGCCGATCACGCCTTCGACGGAGCCGACCGAAAGATCGATGTTGCGCATCACGATGACCAGCACCATGCCGGTCGCCATGATCGCGACCGAGGAAGTCTGCACTGACAGGTTCCAGAGATTGCGCGGCGTGAGGAAAAGCCCACCCGACAGGATGTGGATCCCAACCCAGATGATCAGCAGCGCGCCGACCATGCCGAGCATGCGAATGTCGAGCTCGGTTGCCTTGAGGAAACGGCCGAAAGGGCTGAGCTCGGATTCCCGCGCCCGATCGGCAGCCGGCGTGTTGGAAGTCGTGTCGGTCATGATGTCCTCCCACCGTTGCCGTCTGCCGCGGATGCCGGAAGCAGCATAAACGTTACCCGCGAGACGCGGGAAAACAACTCTTTTGAAAAAAACGCCGCGGCCTGAAACCGCGGCGTCTCAGGTTTTTTGGCGAAGGCGGATCAGTTGCAGACCGAGACGGTGCCCGCCGCCACGCCGGCGCAGACCTCTTCCTGCTTGATCCAGCCGGCGTCGATGACGACGTTGAGATTGTCCCTGGTGATGGCAATCGGCGTCAGGAACAGCGACTTGACGACATTGCCGCCGGGCGTGGTGAAGTCCTTGACGCCGGCAATATCTGTCATCGGCTTGCCGTCGGCCAGCTGCGAGGCGATCTCGGCAGCGTTCTTGCCGAGCTCGCGCGCGTCTTTCCACACCGAGACGGTCTGCGTGCCGAGCGCGATGCGGTTCAGCGCGGCATGGTCGCCGTCCTGGCCCGAAACCGGGACGGATCCGGCCAGGCCTTGCGCCGTCAGCGCCGCGACGACGCCACCGGCGGTGCCGTCATTGGCGGCAACCACCGCATCGACCTTGTTGTCGTTGGCGGTCAGGAACTGTTCCATGTTCTTCTGGGCGTTGGCGGGGAGCCAGCCGTCCGTATAAGCCTCGCCGACATTCTTGATCTTGCCGCTGTCGATGGCATCCTTGAGCACTTCCATGGAGCCGGCGAATAGGAAATCGGCATTCGGGTCGGCGCCCGAGCCCTTGATGAAGACGTAATTGCCTTCCGGCGCCACCTTGAACACTTCGCGGGCCTGCATGCGGCCGACTTCCTGGTTGTCAAAGGTCAGATAAAAAACGTCCTTGTTCTCGATCAGCCGGTCATAGCCGACGACCGGAATGCCTTCGTCCAGCGCCTTCTGCACCGCCGGACCGATGGCCGAGGCATCCTGCGCAAGGATGATCAGCGCGTTGGCGCCCTGCGAGATCAGGCTCTCGACGTCGGTCAGCTGCTTGCCGGGATTGGACTGTGCGTCAGCGGAAATATATTTGTCGCCGGCGGCCTCGATCGCCGCCTTCATGGCGGCTTCGTCGGTCTTCCAACGCTCTTCCTGGAAGTTCGACCACGAAACGCCAATGACCTTATCCTTGGCCTGCGCGGCCGACGCGAGCGTCAGCGACATGGCGACCCCCGCCAGAATGGCGGCTGCGAATCTCTTCATGATATTCCTCCCTGCGCCGCGTAGGGCGCGACCAACTGGCCCGAAGGCCGGCACAAAGGCTCCTATTTTTTCGAGCCTCGAAAAAATACTGGTCCAACGCCGAAGCACTGTCAACACCAATTCTGATGGATTTTGACGTCCTGTCGGTCTTTTTTTCGAGGCTCGGAATAAATAATGACAGCCCCTTCTGCTTCTGCCAGTATTTGTCGGACATTACCGACGGCTTCCGATTCATGAGCGGCCGCGGCGGTGAGGAGGAAACAAAAATGTCGGTGGGAATCCGTCATGACGATCTGCGCCGGCGCAACCGGGCGATGGTGATTTCGGCCGTGCGCCGGGCAGGCCAGCCGTCGCGGACCGAGATCGCCGCGACCACCGGCCTCAGCCATTCGACCATATCGGCGATCTCTGCCGACCTGATCCAGGAAGGCATCCTGGCCGAGAGCAAGGCGAGCGAGACGGTTTCGCTGAAACGCGGCCGGCCGCAGGTCGGCCTCAGCCTCAATCCGCAAGCCGCTGCGGTGTTGGCCGTCGTGTTGTCGCTGAATTTCCTGTCGGTCGCCGTCATCGATTATGCCGGACAAGTGGTCGCCGAGGACCAGCGCCGGCTGGACACGCTGACCATGTCGCGCGACGCGCTGATCGGCGAATGTGTCGCCATCGTCCGACGCCGGCTCGAAGATCCCGACCTCGATGTCCAAAGCGTCGCCCGCATCGCGCTGGCAATCCAGGGCATCACCGATTCCCATGCGCGCGCCATGTTGTGGTCGCCGATCACGCCGCAGACGAACATCGCCTTCGCCGACATTCTGGAACGCGAGTTCGGCATCCCGGCCATCATGGAGAACGACTGCAACATGATGGCCGTGGCGCTGCGCTGGCGCCACCCGGATCGCTACCGCGATGATTTCATCGCCATCCTGCTCTCGCACGGCATCGGTATGGGGCTGGTGCTGAAGGGCGAGCTGTTCACCGGCACCCACTCCTCGGGCGGCGAATTCGGCCACATGATCCATCGGCCGGGCGGCGCGCTTTGCCGCTGCGGGCGGCGCGGCTGCGTCGAGGCTTATGCCGGCAACTACGCCATCTGGCGCAACGCAAGGCTGTTGAGCGAGAACGCAGAGCCGGTCGCCGATGTCAGCGACGCCGAGATGCGGGCACTGGCGGCCCGGGCGCGCGAGACGGACGGACCGGAGCGCGAAGCCTACCGCAAGGCCGGCGAGGCGCTCGGCTTCGGGCTCGGCAGCCTGTTTGCGCTGATCGATCCGGCGCCGGTGGCCATGGTCGGCGCCAGCGCTGCCGCCTTCGACCTGATCGAGCCGGCGCTGCGCGAGGCCATCGCCCAGACCGCCGGCGGCCAGCATTCGGGTTCGATTTCCTTCGACACCGAGCCGAATGAGTTGCCGCTGATCCGCGAAGGCTGCGCCATGCGGGCGCTGAGCTTCGTCGATCAGGAGATTTTCGCGCCGAGCATCCAGGCACGAGCCGGCTCGGTCGGAAAGAACGTGGCTTGAATCCGAAGGCAGGGATTCCCGGGTCGCGACTTGGGGTGTGTTGAGATTCAGGTCAGGCCGAGTCGAGAATGGTGGGTTCCGAGATCCGGAGCGGAGCGTACTTTGGGGTACGCCGGAAGCGCAGGTATCAGCTAGTCTTCCCTGATCGCATAGCCGGCGCCGCGGATGGTGCGGATGACATCGGGCATGCGACCATTGTTGACCGCCTTGCGCAACCGGCCGACATGGACGTCCACAGTGCGCTCGTCGATGTAGATCGTCTCGCCCCAGACATTGTCGAGCAACTGGCTGCGCGAGAAGACCCGACCCGGGTGCCGCATCATGAATTCGAGCAGCCGGAATTCGGTCGGCCCGAGCCGGATCTCGCTCTTCTTGCGATAGACCCGGTGCGATTCACGATCGAGCATGATGTCGCCGACCTTGAGCACGCTGGACAGCACTTCCGGCTTGGCGCGGCGCAGCAGCGCCTTGACCCTGGCCATGAATTCCGGTGTCGAGAACGGCTTGACCAGATAGTCGTCGGCTCCGGTCGAAAGGCCGCGCACCCGGTCGCTCTCCTCGCCGCGCGCGGTCAGCATGATGATCGGCAGCCGCTCGGTTTCGGGGCGCACCCGAAGCCGCCGGCAAAGCTCGATGCCGGAAACCGCCGGCACCATCCAGTCGAGCACCAAAAGATCGGGCACGTTTTCCTGCAGCCGGATTTCGGCCTCGTCGCCGCGCGTCACCACCTCGACCTGATAGCCTTCGGATTCCAGATTGTAACGGAGGAGGACGCCCAGCGGCTCTTCATCCTCCACCACCATGATGCGCGGCGCGATCATCGGCCGGTCACTCCTGTCATGTCGCCGGCGCCGACATCGTCGTTTCGTCGAGCTTCGGGCGATCCGCCGGCAATTGCTGCCCGGTCACGACAAAGTAGGCGTTTTCGGCGATGTTGGTGACGTGATCGCCGATACGCTCGAGATTCTTGGCGCAGAACAGAAGGTGCGTGCAGGCGGTGATGTTGCGCGGATCCTCCATCATGTAGGTCAGGAGCTCGCGAAAAACCGCCGTGTATTTCACGTCGATCTTCTGGTCGTCGGCGCGCAGTTCCTTCAACGCGCCGGCATCGCGCGACACATAGTGCTCGACCACGCCGCGCAGCTGCACAAGAACGAGATCCGCCATCGCGTCAATACCGTGCGACAGATTACGCGGCGTCGCGCTCTGCCCGACTGCGCTGACCCGTTTGGCTATGTTCTTGGCCAGATCGCCGATGCGCTCGAGATCGCCAGCCATGCGGATTGCGCCAACCACGGCGCGCAGATCCTGCGCCATCGGCTGCCGCTTGGCGATCAGCGTGATGGCGCTGTCATCGAGTTCGCGCTGCCGCGCATCCATGATGGCGTCGTCCGAGACAACGCGCTGCGCCATCGCATTGTCCGACGCAAGCAGCGCGCGGATCGAGGCCGCTACCATTGCGGCGGCGAGCTCGTCCATGTCGCGGATCAGCCGGTCGATGTGCTCCAGTTCCTCGTCGAAAGATGCGACGGTGTGTTCACCCATGGTGCTGTCCTCGTGTTCGAAATTCGCCGGACCGCTCAGCCGAACCGGCCGGTGATGTAGTCCTGGGTGCGCTTGTCGTCGGGGTTGGTGAACATCTTGTCGGTCGCGCCCTCCTCGACCAGATAGCCGAGATGGAACATCGCCGTGCGTTGCGACACGCGCGCCGCCTGCTGCATCGAATGGGTGACGATGACGATCGTATAGTTCTGGCGCAGTTCGTCGATCAGTTCCTCGACGCGGGCGGTGGCGATCGGATCGAGCGCCGAACAGGGCTCGTCCATCAGGATCACTTCCGGCGACACGGCGATGGCGCGCGCAATGCACAGGCGCTGCTGCTGTCCGCCGGACAGGCCGGTACCCGACTCGAGCAGGCGATCCTTGACCTCGTTGAACAGGCCGGCCTTCTTCAGGCTCGATTCGACGATGCCGTCCAACTCGGCCTTGGTCCTGGCCAGGCCGTGAATGCGCGGACCGTAGGCGACGTTTTCGTAGATCGACTTCGGAAACGGGTTCGGCTTCTGGAACACCATGCCGACGCGAGCTCGCAGCTCGACGACATCGATTTTCGGGTCGTAGACATCCTCGCCGTCGAGCGTGATCTTGCCGCTCACCCGCGCGATATCGATGGTGTCGTTCATTCGGTTCAGGCAACGCAGGAACGTCGACTTGCCGCAGCCCGATGGGCCGATCAACGCCGTCACCTGATGCTCGCGGACATCGAGATCGACGTCGAACAGTGCTCGCTTCTCGCCGTAGTGAACGGAAACCTTTTCGCCCTTCATCTTGATCGAAGGGGCGTTGCTTGCGCTGCTCAGTTTCTGCTCGACGCCGGCTTCCGTCATGATGTTCATATCCTCTACTCCTTACCAGCGCCGCTCGAAGCGCCTGCGCAGTATCACCGCGATGGCATTCATGATGACCAAAAACACCAGCAAAATCAAAATCGCCGCCGAAGTCTTCTGCTGGAACCCCGCTTCCGGGAAATCCGCCCACATGAATATCTGCACCGGCAGGATCGTTGCGGGATCGGTGAAGCCGCCGGGAATGTCGACGATGAAGGCGACCATGCCGATCATCAGCAACGGCGCGGTTTCGCCCAGCGCATGCGCCATTCCGAGGATGGTGCCGGTCATGATGCCCGGCATCGCCAGCGGCAGGACGTGATGGAATACGGTCTGGACCTTGGACGCTCCGATGCCAAGCGCCGCCTCGCGGATCGACGGCGGCACGGCGCGCAGCGAAGCGCGCGAGGCGATAATGATGATCGGCAAGGTCATCAGCGCCAGCACCATGCCGCCGACCACCGGGGCTGAGCGCGGCATGCCGAAGAAATTCAGGAATACGGCAAGTCCAAGCAGGCCGAAGACGATCGAAGGCACCGCCGCCAGATTGTTGATATTCACTTCGATCATCGTCGTCAGCCGGTTCTTGGGCGCAAATTCCTCAAGATAGATCGCCGCTGAAACGCCGATCGGGAAGGCGATGGCGAGGGTTACGATCATGGTCAGGAACGATCCGACGACCGCGCCCCAGACACCGGCCAATTCCGGCTCGCGGCTTGCGCCGGTGAAGAAGAAGATCGAGTTGAACCGGCTTTCGATCAGGCCGGCGCTCTTCAGCGTGTCGAGCCAGACGATCACCTTGTCCGAAATCTTTCGCGATGCTTCCGGCGTCTCGATGACGCGCAGGAATGCCTGGCCGCTCGCGGCGGGCGCCGTGCTGTCCAGCGCCTCGATCACCGTGCCTTTTGCGATCACCGTGCCGTTGGCCGCAGGCGACAGCGAGGTCAGCTTGACCGTGCCGCCATTGAACGCGACCAGCAGCGACGACGCCCCGCTCGTCAGCGTAAACATGCCGTTTTCGCCCTCGGTCGCACCATGGCCGCGCGCCAGCGCCAGCATGGCATCGTCGCCGAAGGTCAGATCGATGTCGCCGCTGGTTCCCGAAGGCGTGACGCTTGTCGAAATCGCTTCGTCCGAACCGACGTCGGCAAGCAAACCCTTGAGATAGAGGTCGGCAAAATCGTCAAGTGGAACCGCATAGTCCACCGTTCCTCCGAGCATCCCCGGATCAGCCGCAATATCCTTGCGCAGGAACACGCCTGTGCCGGTGGAAATCAGCCCGCGCAGCAGGCGCTTGTCCTGGCGGCTCGTCACATCCGGAAATTTTGCCGTAAGCGCTTCCTGAGCGATGGCGTCGTAGTTCACTTCATCGAGTTTCGCCGGGTCGACCTTGGCCGCTGAAAGATCGATCGGCAGCGTCACATAGTTCTGCCGCAGCGCTGGAATCGCCTGAGTGACGATCGTCGACAGGAGCAGCACAAGGAACAAGCCGGCCAACGCGACAGCCGCGGCGCCGAGCCATTTGAACCACGTTTCCGTGCGGTAGCGGCCCTTCAGCCGCGCCTTCGCGGCATCGTCGGTATGAATGCTGACCGGCCGTCCGACGGCGCCGAATGACGAGATCGCATCAGTCATATTGCTCTCGGTATTTCTGGACGACGCGCAAAGCGACGATGTTGAGGGTAAGCGTAATGCAGAACAGCACCAGGCCGAGTGCGAAGGCTGCAAGCGTCTTGGCGCTGTCGAACTCCTGGTCGCCCACCAGCAGCGTCACGATCTGCACGGTCACGGTGGTGACCGCTTCGAGCGGATTTGCCGTGAGGTTTGCCGCCAGCCCCGCGGCCATGACCACGATCATCGTTTCGCCGATTGCGCGGCTGACGGCAAGCAGCATCGCCGAAACGATGCCCGGAAGGGCAGCGGGAAGGACCACCTTGCGGATGGTTTCCGACTTGGTCGCGCCGAGGCCGGCAGAACCGTCTCTCAGGGATTGCGGAACGGCGTTGATCACATCGTCGGAAAGCGAGGAAACGAAGGGAATGATCATGATACCCATGACCACGCCTGCGGCGAGCGCGGATTCAGATGCTACGTTGAGGCCCAGGCTTTCGCCGATACCGCGGAAGTAGGGCGCAACCGTCAGCGCGGCGAAGAAGCCGTAGACGACGGTCGGAATGCCGGCGAGGATTTCCAGAACCGGCTTTGCGACCGCGCGGACGCTTTTGGAGGCGTAATCCGAAAGGTAGATCGCAGCCATCAGCCCGATAGGCGCAGCCACCAGCATGGCGATGAAGGTGATGAGCAACGTGCCGGCAAAGAGCGGCACCATGCCAAAAATGTCCTCGTTGACCGCCCCGGCCTCGGCTCCCGCGCCGGTGAAGGCGCTCTGCGGCGACCAATGCGTGCCGAACAGGAACTTGTAGAACGGCACCTGTTGGAAGAACCGCAGCGACTCGAAGATAAGCGACAGGACGATGCCGATCGTCGTCAGGATCGCGACCACCGAGCAGGCGATCAAGAATGCGCGAAGAACGCGCTCGACCACGTGGCGCGCCCGGTAGGCCTGTGCGATGCGTGAATAGGCCCAGTAAAATCCGGACGCGGAAAGCACGAGTGCGACGGTCCAGATGATCCAGGTGCTGGTCGCATGGACCGATTTGTAGAGGGCGGCGGCCGCCTCTTTCGTGGGGTCGGCGAAGCCGACGAGCCCGCCAAAGGCCATCGCGCGAGCGTCGCGGATGAAAGCTTCGACCTGCGGGACGCCCATTCCCGACAACTCGGAGGCGAAGCGGTCGGCAATGATCGACGATTCAATTCCCGGCGTCACCAGCGACCACAACACGATCGCAAGCAGCGCGGGACCGGCAGCAAAAAGCGCCAGAAACATGCCATGCTGGCCAGGCAGCGAATGCAGTCGCGCGACGTCGCCATTGACGCTGGCAATAGCGCGGGTCCGGCCGAGCCAATAGGCAGCAGCGGCCAGAACCACCAGAAGAACAACGAGATAACCGACCATGATTCGGGACGTCCCCTCGACCGCCGGTCATTCACCGGCTCAAAGCACGGGACCTAAGGTCCCGCGCTTTGTGCTTTAGGATATGAGGGGTCAGAGCGGTAGGCTCGGACCCCGAAACATCAGGAGCCCATGCCCTTCAGGGCCTTGGCGTTTTCGGCCGACTTGGCGCGCTCGGCGTCCGGCAGCGGGATCAGGCCCTTGTCGGCCAGATAACCATCAGGACCCCATGCAGCATCCGAGGTGTACTCGGCGATGAACTCCTGCATGCCGGGGATGACACCGACATGCTCTTTTTTGGCATAGACAAAGAGCGAGCGGGAAACGCCGTAATCGCCGGATGCGATGTTCTCGAAAGTCGGCTCGACGCCGTCGACCTTGTGGCCCTGCAGCTTGTCGGCGTTCTGGTCAAGGAACGAGAAGCCAAAGACGCCGAAGGCATTGGGGTTGGCTTCCAGCTTCTGGACGATCAGATTGTCGTTTTCGCCGGCCTCGACAAAAGCGCCGTCTTCGCGGATCTCGCCGCAGCCCTTTTCATTAGCCGCCTTCACTTCTTCCTGGCAGGCCGCATCCATGACGAGTTCGACGAACGCATCGCGCGTGCCGGATGTCGGCGGCGGGCCAAGCACCTCGATCTTTGTCGCGGGAAGCGATGCATCGACATCCGACCAGTTCTTGTAGGGGTTGGGGACGACCTTGCCGTCAACAGCGACGTTCTTGGCGAGCGCCTTGAAAACCTGTTCCTTGGTCAGATCGACGACAGTCCCTGCCTTCGAGTTGGCCAGTACGATGCCGTCGAAGCCGACCTTGATTTCGACCGGCGTCACGCCGTTTGCCTTGCAGGTTTTAAGCTCACTATCCTTGATGGCGCGCGAGGCATTGGTGAAGTCGGCGGTATTTTCGCCGACGCCCTGGCAAAACAGCTTCATGCCGCCGCCGGTGCCAGTCGACTCGACGACCGGGGTCTTGATCTTTCCGCTCTGGCCGAGCTTTTCAGCGACAGCCGTCGTGAAGGGGAACACTGTGGACGAACCAACGATTTGAATCTGGTCGCGCGCGGCGGCATAACCAGCCGACGCGGCGAGCGCAAGCGCCGCGGCCGACGCCGTAAGGAGGAATTTCTTCATGTGGCCTGCTCCTGTTCGGAAAAATGGTCTCTCGGCGCCATTCCTTCGGCGCCCGCTGAGGCCATAGCCCCCGATTATTACAGTCACATGACAGTTTGATGTCAGCCCGGTAACCGCCGCACAGCCCTGTCAAAAGGAAGGGCCGCGGGTCTCGCCGGTACAGCCGTGGTTTGCCGCTGGAATCAGCAGCTTGCGCGAATTGCGGCCGGCATTTGCCTGGACGGGCGAACAATTGGCGCCGAAAAAGAAAATCCGGGCGGGAGCGCGTTGCATGCGGCCAAGGAGGTCATGGCCGTGCCATCGCCGAAGCAGGTCCGTTGGGGTAAATCTGACCCTGCTTCTTGCCGGCGGTCGCTGCTCCCGCCCGTAACTGGAGGAGCGGAACTCGAATGCGCTTATTGTTCCAACCGGACGCATGCTTTGGTATGGTGCGATCGCACCATAGTCTTGTCGCAACGCGTCGCCGAATCGGCTGGATCCGACAGGCTGACGTGGCTATCCTGCGCGTGGATTTCCCCGTCCGCGGACCTTTTCGAGCAAGACGCCGCCTGGGGCTAATGGGCCTTAGGGCTGATGGGCTTGGGCAGGCAGTCGTCCATGCCCGCCCCCAATCGCGCCAAAGTCGCGCCAGGGACGCTGCGGCACTTTGATTTTTGCGCATGATCCCCAGCGAAATCGATTCCGATTCTCCGGGTCATGCGCTAGCCTTGCCCGCAGTGTATTCCGACGGTTGTCGGTAGAACCGAAGCCGCGTTATAGATCCCGCAAGGGTGTTGCCGATGTTGCGACGGATCCTGCCTTTTTTCGTGTGCCCGATGCTGCTGCTAGGGGGCGGCTGCTCGCGCAGCTACGACGGCACCGTCGTCATTCCAAGGCCGCTCGATGTCCGGCGGTTCTGGGACCGGCCGCAGCAGCAGGCGCAAGCCGAACAGCCGCAGTTGCTGCAGACCGATGTCTTTCCTGCGGCGCCCGAAACGCCGGAAACAGCGGCGGCCCGCAAAATCGGCACCTCCGCGGCGCCGAGGAGGAAAATCGCCAGGATTGCCAAACAGCCGCCGATGCCGTCATCCGAGCCGGCGAAACCGCTCACCTGCAGGAACGTCAGCCAACCCGGAAAACGGGTCCGCATGGTCTGCGAATAGCCATCCGGCATTCAAGCGCTGGCAGCTAAAAGATGCGCGCCCCGAAAAACGTTGCTGCGCAGCTGCCGCAGCGGTTCGGTCTGCGCAGGCCGAGAGCATGAGCCGACTGGTGGGTTTCGGGCTGCCTGATCGGCGTTGCCGGCAGCCGCGTTGAACCTTATCCGGCCTTCGACGTTAAACAGCCATTGCAACGCCGCGCGTCGCTTTGGACGCACAACACACGCTGTGGCGTTTTGATTTGGCGCATGGTCCTGCCGAACCGAAGGGCAGCGGAGCGGAGATCGATCCCGATCCCTTGGGTGATGCGCTAAATGGTCAAAGGAGACCGAACACATGTCGATCCACTTCACTGTCTCGGACGTGACCAGAAATCTGGTTCACTCGCTGAGACTGGACCATGAGCGCGCGCCGAGACCCCTCAGCCCTGAGCAAAGTCTTTTGCTGGAATGCTACCTGGCCGGTCAGATTCCGGAATCGGCCTGGAGCGACTACGTCTTCGAGACGCCGGAATTGGCACGCCATGTCGATGCGAGACGCGGGCAACACTGATATCTGGTGAACCGGTCCGATCGCTCGAGGTGACGCCACCGAACGACGCTTGGCTGAATCGGCGGCCCGATCAGCGTGTCGTTGCGCTTGAAGCTGAGGGCGCCCGACGACAATAGCCCTCGAGACAAAAAGGCCGGCACATGGCCGACCTTTCCTTCCACCTCGACCGCGCCAGTACATCCGTGGTCACGGGTTGGAGGTGAATTGCCGACCAGTAGATAGGGATTTGGTTAACGATTCCTTAACTGAGGGGAATCGCTCGTCGACGCGTCGTGGCCAATCTGATTTGCGTCTTCGTGATCAGTGCAGAAAGTCGTCTTTAAATGCGGCACATATTATTAATCGTTGTACACCAACGTGTTAGCGTATGAGGCATATCGAAGATGCATGTCGCGCAAAAGCATGCCCTCGGGTCTGACCCGAGGCTGCGCAGCGTTTTTGCGATAACGACATGCATAAAACAAGAACTTAAAGCGCGTCGCATTGGATCCGTTCAGCCGCAACGCGCTTTAGCCTATTCTGGAAGTCGACTTATGGCCGTGCTTGGCGCTCTCCCTCCTGGCGTTCGCTGTCGACCAATTCGCGAAGCAGATTGGCAAGGAGTGGTCGACTGCCTGTGCCGGGGGTTTCCGAAGCGTGACCGGAGTTACTGGATACAGGCGCTAACCCGTTTGGCGCAGCGGCCTCCCGTCGCCGAGTTCCCACAATACGGCTTGGCCTTGGAGAAGGCCGATCGGATCGTCGGCGTTGTGCTGACCCTGTATACCCGTTATCCCGGGCAGGAAGGCGACGAAGTCCGCTGCAACCTTTCAAGCTGGTCCGTCGACGCAGAATTCCGTCCCTATGGCGCCAAATTGGTCACGACGATTCTCAAGAGAAGGGACGTGACCTACACCAATATTTCGCCGGCGCCAGCAACGTTGAAAGCCAACTGGGCGCTCGGCTTTCGCCCCTTCACCACCGGACAATTTGCCTTCTTGCCGGCTTTTAGTTCGGCGCAGCGGTCATGTCGCGTGCTTGAAGCTCGTCCCGATCTTGCGGAAATGGCGATGCTGTCCGACAGCGAGAGATACATACTCTCGGAGCACTCAGCACTTGGCTGCCGGTCATTGATTTGCATTTGCGACGGAGCAGCGTTTCCTTTCGTATTGATGCCGCGCCGGATATTGCGCGGTCTTATCCCATCCTATCAGATCGTCTATTGCCGCTCTCTCGCGGATTTGAGCCGGTGCGCCGGTGCCATCGGGCGCTTTCTCTTGCGAAGCGGCATCCTGCTTTGCGTCGTCGACGCCAGGGAGCCGATTGGTGGTCTGTTCGGGTGGTACCGCGCCAACAGCGGGCTGAAATATTTTAGGGGTCCCAGACCACCCTCGCTTGGAGATCTGTCGTTCACCGAGCTTGTGATGTTCGGTCCCTGAACGACAAGCGCGGCATCAGTCATGCCGCACCGCTTCGCAGCTGAAATGCCAAAAGCGAACCCCCGCCTCCCGGGGCGAGGGTTCTATTTTTGAAAACGACGATCTGTTACTGAACAGGGGCTGTCTGAGCTGGCGGGGTTGCGGGTGCCGGCGTCATCGTGTCGGCTGGAGGCGGCGGCAATTGGCCAGCGGTTGTCGCCTGCGTTCCTCCCGATTGAGTTTGGTCACACGCCGCCAGGGCAGCAAGCGCCAGGCCGAACGCGGCGAATAAGGGTAGTTTGCGGGTCATATACAGTCCCTTCCATGGACGCCACCCGCAGGCCTGATCATCAGGACCGCTGCCTCCAGGTCAACCGTCGCTTCGTCGTCGACGCTTCAAACATTCTTACGTCCCGTAAAAGGCGGCGGGCCTTCGGGCTCGGTTTAGATCGGCCTGGGCAAGCAAAACCGTGAGAGTGAAAGCCTCACGCCGCGGCCTGCGACTTCACATGGGCGATATAGCCGCGCACGTCGGCCGCCGGCTCGGCATAGGCCTTGCCGAGCTTCTTTTCGATCGCCGTCATGTACTCCTTCGCCCATTGGGGCAGCGCGTAGTCGATGGCGGCCAGGAATTCGAGCGTCGCCGCCAGGCGGATGTCGGCGATCGACGGGTTCTTGCCGCCGATGAACGGCTTGCCGTTCCTGAAGAAGCTGTGAAAGACCTCCAGCGGCTCGGCTATCGCTGCTATAGCGGCCTTCTGGGCTTCCGCCTTCTTGTCGGGATGAGCGTCGCTGTGGCCGACCTCGCCGGCATATTGCGGGAAATTCAGCGCAGGATAGGTGGCGCGCGCCACATAGGGGTAGAGCGTGCCGATCAGATAGAACATGGCGCTGTCGATCATCGCCCGCTTGGCCGGCGCCTTGGGATATAATGTCTCCAGCCCGTGCTTGTTGGCGAGATACTGCATGATGGCGCAGCTTTCCCACAACACGCCCCTGGGCAGGCCCTTGTCCTCGATCATCGGCGTCAGATGGGCCGGGTTTCGCGCCATATACTCGGGCGAGCGCGTGTGGCCCCATACGTCGGTCTCGGAATGGTCGAGCCCGGCCGCGCGCGCAAACACCCGTACGCTCATATTGTTGACGCTCGGCTTCAGCATGCTGAGCATCAGTGCAGACTTCTTTCCTGATTTCGCCTTGGTCTTCCGCGCCGATCCCGCGGACGCCTTGTCTGCAGCTTTTGCGGCGGCTTTCGCTGCCGGCTCGGCGGAAGCTTTCGATGCCTTGGCTGCAGGCTTTGTCGCGGCCTTGGCAGCTGGTTTCGTAGCGGCCTTGGCGGCCGGCTTCTTTGCACTCTTCGTTGTCATCTTTGCCATTGTGTCCTCCCTTTGCTTGGCCTGTTGTCAGAATGGATTTTTCGGCGCGCGGTCTTCTGACAAGGTCGCACGGGAGCGCTCGACCAGCGCCTGAATCGCGTCGGCGAGATGCACTTCGGCGATTGCGTAGTCGCCGCGCGCGACGCGAAGCTTGTGCGCCTGCATCAGCACGTCGGCATGGGTAAATCCCGCCGGCGGCTCGAAACGGTAGGAAGCGAGCTCGATCAGCAGGCCGAGCGGATCCTCGAAGTAGATCGAATCCATAAAACCGCGATCCTTGACGCCGCTGTGCTTGATGGCGCGCTCGTCGAGCCGGGCGACCGCCTGCAGGAAGGTGACCCGCGACACCGCAAACGCGATGTGATGGACGCAGCCCGTATCGGTCGGCGTGCGCCGTTTCTCCGGCGTGCGGCTCTCGTCGGTGAAGATGGTGATCAGCCGGCCGTCACCCGGATCGAAATAAAGGTGGCTTTCGCTGGCCTTGTCGAGATTGGGCTGCTCGAAGATGAAAGGCATGCCAAGCACGCCCTCCCAGAAATCGATCGAAGTCTGGCGCCCGGCGCCGACCAGCGTGATGTGATGGACGCCCTGCGATTGCAGTTTCTGCATTGGCCTTCCTCCCTGGCAGCCGGACGCCGTCGTGTTCTCTTCGCCCCGGTGCCGCTCGCGGTTGTGCTGCCTTGTGCCTGGCACGAGGAGTATCAGGAGATGCTAAATCAACCGGCGACGATACGCCAGAAGCCAGGCCATAGGGACACTTGCATTGGAAGGCCTCGGTAGCGCAAACGGAAGCTAAGCGCTGCGAGCCTTTCGGCCGCCCTCAAGCTCGATGATTCTTTGAGCCGCCTTCGCGATAAAGCCGGACCGGGTATAACCGTGCGCCTCAGCAAAGGCGTCAATTTGGCTTAGAACATCTTCAGCGAGCGTGATGTTCACGCGGACAGCTTTCTTGGCCTCGGTCTTCACCGCAACCAGGATCGCGACGCCGTCTCGATTATCGGCGTCGGCCATGACGCCTTCCAAGCTGGAGGGTTCTGGAATGGCTTCGCCATCTTCGACAAGCCCTTCGATGTGAAAGGCAAGGGCCTGCTCAGCCATGGCACGAGCGTCGTCCAGATCGGTGCCGGCGGTGACAACGCCGGGAAAATCGGGAAAGGACACACCGAAGTCGCTGTCGGTATCCTTACGGATCAATCCGATATACTGCTTCATTGTATCTACCTCAGCTTTAGACCGGATTGACGTTCAATGCTCCGCAGGGTCCCCAAAGGAATATCCCTTTTGGGAACCGTGACGCTACCGGCTTTCTTCTTGTGTTTGAATTGTGCATGGCTGGCGTCCAGCGCCTCCAGACCCTCAGGTCCGCCAACATTCGCGGCCGTACAGGGTCGTTATCGACTAATATTCGATGCAAGAGACCGCAAGAGCGCTATGTCGATGAAATCCTTGGTACGCCCAAGGGGAATCGAACCCCTGTTCCCGCCGTGAGAGGGCGGTGTCCTGACCGCTAGACGATGGGCGCGTTCAAGAACCGGCGATATAGGCTGACGGCCGGGAAAAAGCAACTGGGCTTCTGGCAGTCAATGTTGCCGGGAAAATATCCGTTGCAGGCTATCGTTTTGGCTCGATCAGGTCCCAGAGATTTCCATGGAGATCGGCGAAAACCGCTACCGTGCCATAGGGCTCAAAGCGAGGCGCCTGACGGAATTCGACGCCCTTTTCGAGCATTGCCGCGTGGTCGCGGACAAAATCGTCGGTCTCGAGGAACAGAAAGACGCGGCCGCCGGTCTGGTTGCCGATCCGGCTTGCTTGCATATCATCCGACGCTTCGGCCAGCAGCAGCTGCGCGCCTTGTCCGTTCGCCGGCGCCACCGTGACCCAGCGCTTGCCGTCGCCGAGATCGACGTCCTCTGTGAGCAAAAAGCCCAGCTTGTCGACATACCAGGCGATCGCCTCGTCGTAATTGGCGACGACAAGCGCAACGCTGGCGACGCGGCGATTTTCAGCGAAACCAGTCATTTATTGCGGATCGAAAAGCGGCCGATGATGCGGCGCTCAGTGATGTCGAAGACAAAAATGGCGCGGCTGCCGTCGGCAAGCTCCGCATCGATGGAGACGCGGTTGCCGGAAAGCGACTGGCTGATGACCCTGGCGCCGACCGGCATCACGATGTCGCCGGTCAACGGCTCGCCTGATGGCACCTGGATGTCGCCGGCAAGGGATGGGGCTGCCGGTGGCGCGGTGCGCGTTTTGTAGACAAGGGCTGCAATCACCACCATAAGGGCGAGGAACAGCAGGCCGAGATTGATGCCGACGAAGCGGACGAGCTTCTTGCGCACCTTTTCGACTTCGGGGTCGAGCGGCTTTTCCTCGTCTTCATCGGCAGCAGCCATGGCAAACATTCCGGAACGATTTTCGATGAGCGCTCATAACGAAGAGACCCCGATATTGATAGAGGATGGATTAATGGAGGGCGGATCGCCAGACGGGGGATCAGTCGTACTGGAAGCAGGCTCCGATGCGGCCGGCCAGCGGCTCGACCAATGGCTGGCGGGCAAGCTCGGCCCGGACATGTCGCGCAGCCGGGTGCAGATGCTGATCCGGCAGGGCGCCGTCAAGGTCGGCGGCCAGCCGGTCATCGAGACCAAACGCAAGATGGCGGCCGGTGACCGCGTATCGGTCGACATGCCGGAGCCGGAGCCGGCGGAGCCGCAAGGCGAGAACATCCCGCTCGACGTCCTCTATGAAGACAATGAATTGATCGTCATCGACAAGCCGCCGGGGCTGGTCGTCCATCCCGGCGCCGGCAACTGGACCGGCACGCTGGTCAACGCGCTGATCCACCATTGCGGCGACAGTCTTTCCGGCATCGGCGGGGTGCGGCGGCCGGGCATCGTCCACCGCCTGGACAAGGAGACCAGCGGCGTCATGGTCGTGGCAAAAACCGACCGCGCCCACAAATCATTGTCGGAGGCCTTTGCCGACCATGGCCTGACCGGCGATCTCAAACGCGCCTATCTGGCGCTGGTCTGGGGCATTCCGATGAGACCGACAGGCACGGTCGACGAGCCGCTCGGTCGCGCCGCCGACCGCGTGCGCCGTGCCGTGGTGCCAGAGGGCCGCGACGATGCCCGCCACGCCGTCACCCATTTCACGGTGGTCGAGCGCTTTGGCGAGCAGCAAAAGGAGTTTGCCACGGCGAGTCTGGTCGAATGCCGGCTCGAGACCGGCCGCACCCATCAGATCCGCGTCCACATGGCTCATATCGGCCATCCGGTCGTCGGCGATCCCGATTACGGCCAGGCCTTTCGCACCAAGGCGAACCGGCTGCCCGAGCCGCTGAAAGGCCGGGTAAAGGCCTTTCCGCGACAGGCATTACATGCCCGCCTGCTTGAATTTCGGCATCCGACTACCCATTTACCGATGAGGTTCGAGGCGCCGCTACCGAGCGATATGGAGGAACTCGTGGACCGCTTCCGCAGACTCTGAACCGGCTTCATCCATTCAAAACCAGATCGGCAAAAACCTGACCCGCGTTGTTCACTTTGGCGTGACACACTGTTTCGTGTTGAACCAAATGCTGTCCTTTCTGGTTTTGTTCCTGTATACATCCGCTGTCGCGAACGAGCCTTTTGGCGTTCGTGATTTATGCCCGCCGCGTTAGGGGGCACCACTCCAAGAGAGAGGGGCGCTATCATGGCCCAGTCACTACCCAGTATCGTTTCCGGCGAAGGCGGCCTCAGCCGCTACCTGGAAGAAATCCGTCGCTTTCCGATGCTTCAGCCGCAGGAAGAGTACATGCTCGCCAAGCGTTACGCTGAGCACGAGGACACAACGGCTGCGCACAAGCTCGTCACCAGCCACCTTCGGCTCGTCGCCAAGATCGCCATGGGCTATCGCGGCTACGGCCTGCCGATCGGCGAGGTGATCTCGGAAGGCAATGTCGGCCTGATGCAGGCCGTCAAGAAATTCGAACCGGAGCGCGGCTTCCGGCTCGCCACCTACGCAATGTGGTGGATCAAGGCGTCGATCCAGGAATACATCCTGCGCTCGTGGAGCCTGGTCAAAATGGGCACCACCGCCAACCAGAAACGCCTGTTTTTCAACCTGCGCAAGGTGAAGGGCAAGATCCAGGCGCTCGACGATGGCGACTTGAAGCCCGAGCAGATCGCCGAGATCGCCACCCGCCTCAACGTGTCGGAAGCGGAAGTGGTGTCGATGAACCGCCGCCTGTCGGGCGACGCTTCGCTCAATGCGCCGATCCGGGCGAGCGAAGGTGAATCAGGTGAATGGCAGGACTGGCTGGTCGACGACCACGAAAGCCAGGAAGAGGCGCTGATCGAGCAGGACGAACTGGAAAACCGGCGCGGCATGCTGTCCGGCGCTCTTGCCGTGCTCAACGAGCGCGAGCGGCGTATCTTCGAGGCGCGCCGCCTGGCCGAGGAGCCGCTGACGCTGGAAGAGCTGTCGGCCGAGTTCGACATCAGCCGCGAGCGCGTGCGCCAGATCGAGGTGCGCGCCTTCGAGAAGGTGCAGGACGCGGTCAAGGCCGCAGCCAAGCGCCAGATGCAGGCGCTGCGCACCATCGAGGCGCAGCCGGCGGCGTAAAATCTCCGGCGGAAAAACAATAGCGGCGGCGTCAGGTAACCTGGCGCCGCCTTTTTTGTGGGTCCTCCGACTGCGGGGAACTGTCCCTTGGTGTCATATTCCAGCTAGGGTTGCCGGTTCCGCGGCCTTCGCGAACGCCCGATCCGTCGCCATAAACCGTTCACTCATCGGTGTGATCAGCCTGGTCGGCTCACAGCGGCATTATAGCAATTTTCTCCAAGCCCTGGAAACCGCAACGCTGCAAATTGTGGCGGCAATGTTTCCGGCGCCGACACGGGCTTCCGTCGCGAAATTTCACGAGGCGGCGCTTGCGGCAAGCGGGCGACAACGGACCGTCGGGGCTGCGCTGGGCAGTTGAGCTCGCCTGTTTGGAAACCAAAGGCAGTATGACGATGAGGATTTCTCCGTTTCTCACCGCTCTCGGATCCGACGGTCCCCCAGCCGACCGAGCGAAAGACATGGACCTGTATGGATGGCTAATTGGAAGCTGGAAAATGGACACGGTCCACTACCGCGACGACGGCACAATCCAGAAGTGGAACGGAGAATGCCATTTTGGCTGGGTGCTCGAAGGCCGCGCGATTCAGGACGTCTGGATTAGGCCCAAGCGCCCTGCGCCGTCCACGATGTATGGCACGACTTTGCGCATCTTCGATCCTGGGATCGATGGCTGGCACATCATATGGAACGACCCGCTCAACCGAGATTATTCGCGCCAGATCGGGCGGGCCGAGGGTAAGGACATTGTCCAACTCGGCACTAATTCGCGCGGTCTGAAAACTCGATGGCGTTTCACCGAGATCACTGCCGACAGCTTCCATTGGACCGGCGAGGAAAGATCTTCCGAGAGCAACCCTTGGCAAATCACGTATGAACATTTAGTCCGCCGAACAAAACCCTGAAGCTAGACTGGCTGGCCTCTGCGCTGCCCCTCATCCGGCAGGGCGATGAGGGGCGGCGGCGAGATTGCAAAAGTTGGACCCGCGCCCCTCAAAGGCAATCCAACGGAAATTTCAAATAGCGGCGGCCGTTGGATTCCGGTTCCGGCAGGCGCCCGCCATTCATGTTGACCTGCAGCGCGTGCAGGATCAGCCTCGGCATCGGCAGCGTCCTGTCGCGCGCCTCGCGCAACGCTACGAAATCGGCCTCCGTCCTGCAGGCGGCAACATGGGTGTTCTTGGATTTTTGTTCCGCGACCGTGCTCTCCCACAAGGGCTCGCGCCCCTCCGCCTGGTAGTCATGACCGACGAACAGACGTGTCTCGTCCGGCAGCGCGAGGATATTTTGGATCGAGCGCCAGAGTTGCGCGGCACTGCCGCCGGGAAAGTCCGCTCTCGCCGTGCCGCTGTCCGGCATGAACAGCGTATCGTGGATGAAAGCGGCGTCGCCGATCACATAGGTGATCGAGGCCAGCGTGTGGCCCGGCGAAAAAAGCACCTTTGCCGGAACGCCGCCGACCGAAAAGGTCTCGCCGTCGGCAAACAGCCTGTTCCACTGGGATCCGTCGGCAGGAAACCCCGGCCAGTTGTAGATTGCCTTCCACAGTTTCTGGACGTCGACGACCTTCTCGCCGATCGCCGTCGGCGCTCCTGTCTTCGTGCTGAGATAGTGTGCCGCCGAGAAATGGTCGGCATGCGGGTGGGTGTCGAGGATCCATTCGACAACCAGCCGTTGATCTCTAATGAAGTCGAGCAGGGCGTCGGCATTTTTCGTGGCAGTGGCGCCGGACTTCTCATCGAAATCCAAGACCGGATCAATGATTGCGCATCGTCGCGTCTGCGGGTCGGCAACGACATACTGGATGGACCCGCTCGGCTTGTCGTAAAAGCCTGCCACCTGCAGCCTGGCCGATGTCGCGTCCAATCCCGGCTCCCTCAATTCCCACCCGGCAGGAATGGTTTTCCCTGCCGGGGTAAAAGAAGAGCATGGTCATGCGCCAGCGCCATGCCGTCAAGCACCGCATGCTTCGCCGAGGCAAAAAAGCCGAAAATCCTTCCGTGCCGCCTTCTCAGGCGGAGGGCTGCTTGGTCTTCCGGAGATACGGCAGGATCGTCTCGAAGGCGCCGAAACGCTTGACCGCATCCTCGTTGGAAACAGCGGCGGTGATGATGACGTCCTCGCCCTGCTTCCAGTTCGCCGGCGTCGCCACCTGGTGCTTGGCGGTCAACTGTATGGAATCGATCGCACGCAAGATCTCATCGAAGTTACGGCCGGTCGTCATCGGATAGGTGAGAACCAGCTTGATCTTCTTGTCGGGGCCGATGACATAAACTGAACGCACCGTAGCGTTGTCGGCGGGCGTGCGGCCTTCCGAGGTTTCGCCGGCGCCCGCCGGCAGCATCTCGTAAAGCTTGGCGACCTTGAGGTCCTTGTCGCCGATCAACGGGTAGTTCACCGATTGGCCGGTCGCCTTCTTGATGTCGTCCTGCCATTTGCCATGGCTTTCGACCGGATCGACGGAAATGCCGATGATCTTGACGTTGCGCTTCTTGAACTCGCCTTCCAGCCCGGCCATCGTGCCGAGCTCGGTCGTGCAGACCGGCGTGAAATTCTTCGGATGGCTGAAAAGCACTGCCCAGCCATCACCGATCCATTCGTGGAAGTTGATCGTCCCTTGCGTGGTTTCGGCCGTGAAATCCGGCGCGGTGTCATTGATACGAAGGCTCATGATGCGTCCCTACCCTGTGATTGCAGCCGGCATGGACCACCCACCGGCCCTGCTTCCGCCTTTTTACCACTGCGGCGTCATCCTTCATACGCCTGTTGCACCGGTACCGGGGCCGGCGACGAAAACTTTTTCGCCGTTTGTCGTAAACAGCAGCATTTCGCGCCCATTGATGCCGGCGCAATAGGGCGTTGGGCGCGACAGCAGTGGAAATCTAGGCCTTGTTCACCGCCAGCGTCGTCGCCAGATCTTCCATGCGCTGGGCGAGCGCGCCAAGCGCCTGGGTCAGTACGGAATCGTTCTTGTCGGCCTTGGTCAGCGCGTCGTCACGCGTCTTGCGCAGCGTCAGCACTTCGCTTTCCATGCCCTTGACGCGTTTTTGCAGTTCCGAAAGCTCGTCCATGACCATGATGCCGGCCATCACCGTCAGCCGCTGGTCGCCGATTTCGCCGAATGAGTCTTTCAGATGCGAGACATAGCGGTCGAAGCGCTCGGCAAGGTCGATCAGATGCTCTTCCTGGCCTTCGTCGCAAGCCATGCGATACTGCTTGCCATCGATGGAAACCGTGACTTGTGCCATTGGGCCAGCCCCTATCTATCCAACACGGCGCGGATGGTTTCCATGGCGGTCACCAGCCGACGCGACACTTCCTTGTTGGCGTCTTCCAGCCGTTCGGCGCGCGCTTCGGAATTGTCGAGTTCCTGCGCCAGCCGCGAGCGGTCGGCGTTCATGCGCTGCACCTCCGCCTCGGCTTCCGTATAGTCGCGCTCGTGCTCGAGCTTGGCCGCGACGGCGTTTTCCAGCCCCTCGATGGCCTTACCCAGCCTGGCGATGACTTCCTTGAGTGTCGTTTCCCCGGTCATGGCTTTCGTCCTGCGCCCTGCCCATCACCGAATCATCCACGTTCAGAACGCGTTATGTCTGAAACATTACGCGCCGTGTGAAGCCAACGTCAATAAAGCTCTCGCGACTGTCCCCTGCTAACGCTAATTTAGGCCACCAAAACCCTTCTGGCGCCATCGCAAGTCCGGCAAAAGCGCCGGTTTACTGACCAACAAGATCGGCAAAAACGCGCCGGTTTGTTGACTAAAAAGCCGCGCCTGCTATGTGTCGCGCACCCCTTTCCAGGGCTCTCCCAAGGCCCCGAACCCCGACACTGGAGGAAGCATGACCTCGCGTGAACAACATGACCGGATGGCCAATGCGATCCGTTTTCTTTCCATGGACGCCGTCGAGAAGGCCCAGTCAGGCCACCCCGGCCTGCCGATGGGCTGCGCCGACATCGCCACCGTGCTGTTCACGCGTTTCCTGAAATACGATGCGAAGAACCCGCATTGGCCCGATCGCGACCGCTTCATCCTGTCGGCCGGCCACGGTTCGATGCTGCTTTATTCGCTGCTTTATCTGACCGGCTACGAGGACATCACCCTCGACCAGATCAAGCATTTCCGCCAGGTGGGATCGAGGACGGCGGGCCATCCCGAATATGGCCATGCCGCCGGCATCGAGACGACGACCGGCCCGCTCGGCCAGGGACTTGCCAATTCGGTCGGTTTCGCGCTCGGCGAGCGCATCATGAATGCCGCCTTCGGCAACGACCTCGTCGACCACTACACCTATGTGCTGGCCGGTGACGGCTGCCTGATGGAGGGCGTTTCCCAGGAAGCCATCGCGCTTGCCGGACATCTCAAGCTGAACAAGCTGATCGTCTTTTGGGACAACAACAACATCTCGATCGACGGCCCGGTTTCGCTGGCCGACAACACCGATCAGGTCGCCCGCTTCCAGGCGTCCGGCTGGAATGCCAGCCACATCGACGGCCAGGATCCGGAAGCGATTGCCTATGCCATCGAGGCGGCGCGCCATTCCGACAAACCGACGATGATCGCCTGCAAGACGACGATCGGCTTCGGCGCGCCGACCAAGGCTGGCACCAACAAGGCACACGGTTCGCCGCTCGGCGCCGAGGAAATCGCCGGTGCGAGAAAATTCTTCGGTTGGGATTATCCGCCTTTCGAGCTTCCTGCCGATATCCTCGATGCCTGGCGCGACGCCGGCAAGACCGGCATCAAGGCACGCGCCGACTGGGAAGGCCGCCTTGCCAAGGCCGACGCCCAGTTGCGCAGCGAATTCGAGCGCCGCATCAGTGGCACGCTGCCGGCGAATTTCGACGCCGTCATCACCGACTACAAGAAGAAGCTCGCCGCAGACAAACCGAAGGTCGCCACCCGAAAATCGTCGGAAATGGCGCTCGAAGTCATCAACGGCGCCGTGCCGGAAACCATCGGCGGCTCGGCCGACCTGACCGGCTCCAACAACACCAAGACCAGCCAGACCAAGAACATCACCTCGGACGATTACGGCCAGCGCTACGTTCACTACGGCATCCGCGAGCACGGCATGGCCGCCGCGCTCAACGGACTGACGCTGCATGGCGGCCTCATCGCCTATGGCGGCACGTTCATGTGCTTTTCCGACTATGCCCGTCCATCGATGCGGCTCGCCTCGCTGATGGGCATCCGCTCGATCTTCGTCATGACCCACGATTCCATCGGTCTCGGCGAAGACGGCCCGACCCATCAGCCGGTCGAGCATCTGGCCGCACTTCGCGCCATTCCGAACCACAATGTCTTCCGCCCGGCCGACGCGGTCGAGACCGCCGAATGCTGGCAGTTGGCGATCGAACAGGAAAAGACGCCTTCGACGCTGGCGCTGACCCGGCAGAATTTGGCGGCGGTGCGCAACGACTTCGTTGCGGAAAACCTTTGTCGCCAGGGCGCCTATGAGCTGGCCGCTGCCAGTGGCGATGCGGCGGTGACGATCTTCGCTTCGGGCTCCGAGGTCGAGATTGCGCTGGCGGCGCGCGAGGCATTGGAGAAGCACGGCCATCCGACCCGCGTCGTCTCTGTGCCCTGCTTCGAATTGTTCGACAAGCAAAGTGCCGATTACCGCAACAAGACGATCGGCAACGCGCCGATCAAGATCGCCATCGAAGCCGGCATCCGCCAGGGCTGGGATCATTTCATCGGCACCGACGGCATCTTCATCGGCATGACCGGCTTCGGCGCCTCTGGCACGATTGAACAGCTCTATCCGCATTTCGGCATCACCGCCGAAGCGACAGTGAAGGCGGCGGAAGCCCGCCTGCACGGCGAGTAAATGTGCTGGTCTCCGGCGAAGCCGCACATGGCGGTTTCGCCGGCAGCCGCGACCTAATGGACTTAAATCCAACCCATCGACGGCTGGATTCTTTGCCAGCCCGCCGTTATGAAGCTGCGGACTTGATCTTCGGCCTCCAACTCCCAGGGAGAGAAAAATGACCGTCAGAGTTGCCATCAACGGATTCGGCCGCATCGGCCGCAACATCCTGCGCGCCATCCACGAATCCGGCCGCAAGGACATCGATGTCGTCGCCGTCAACGACCTCGGCCCGGTCGAGACCAATGCGCATCTGCTGCGATACGACAGTGTGCATGGCCGCTTCCCGCATGAAGTGACGGTCGACGGTGACCAGATCACCGTCGGCAACGAAAAATTCAAGGTCACCGCGATCAAGGACCCGACGCAGCTGCCATGGAAGGAACTCGGCATCGACATCGCGCTCGAATGCACCGGCATCTTCACCGCACGCGACAAGGCCGCTGCGCATCTGACCGCTGGCGCCAAGCGCGTCCTCGTCTCGGCGCCTGCCGAGGGCGCCGACCTCACCGTCGTCTATGGCATCAACCACGACAAGCTGACCAAGGACCACATCGTCATCTCGAACGCCTCCTGCACCACCAACTGCCTGGCGCCGCTGGCAGCCGTGCTGCATGAGGCCGTCGGCATCGAGAAGGGCATGATGACGACGATCCACTCCTACACCGGCGACCAGCCGACATTGGACACCATGCACAAGGATCTCTACCGCGCCCGCGCCGCAGCGCTGTCGCAGATCCCGACCTCGACCGGCGCGGCCAAGGCGATCGGCCTGGTGCTGCCCGATCTGAAGGGCAAGCTCGACGGCATCTCCATCCGCGTGCCGACCCCGAACGTCTCGGTCGTCGATTTCAAGTTCATCGCCAAGCGTTCGACCACGGTGCAGGAAATCAACGAGGCGGTGATCGCCGCCTCCAACGGCAAGCTGAAGGGCGTTCTCGCCGTCACCCGTCATCCGAACGTGTCGATCGACTTCAACCACGACCCGCATTCCTCGATCATGGCGCTCGACCAGACCAAGGTCATGGACGGCAACTTCGTTTCGGTGCTGTCCTGGTACGACAATGAATGGGGTTTTTCCAACCGCATGGCCGACACATCAGTCGCCTTCGGCAAGACCATTGCCTGACCGCAGAACCATCTTCTTGCGACTTGAAACGCCCGGCCTGTCCGGGCGTTTTCATGAGAGCGCGCAGCGCCCTTTTGAATGCGCAACGACGCTCTAAGGGTTTGTTTGGCAAGACCCGCGCCTTGAGCGCCAAAACACTCGAAAATCAGCGGCATAGCGCAAAAAACCACCCTCACGCCTTGCACCGGTCATGTCTTCGCCTCACTCTCCCGTAAAGCGAGAGGGACACGAATTCGAGGGGCAATTGGCGGATGGAGCATGCGATCTATCTCGTGACGTTGGTCGGCGCCGCTCTCGTCGTTGCCGCCGCGTTTTCGAGCCTGATCGCCTTCCGCTTCGGCGCCCCTCTCTTGCTGCTGTTTCTCTGCATTGGCCTGGCCACTGGAACCGACGGCCTCGGCATCCAGTTCGACAATGCGCGGCTGGCTTATTTTGCCGGCTCACTGGCGCTGGCGGTGATCCTGTTCGATTCCGGTTTCGGCACACCGCTCAACGCGTTGCGCCAGGCGGCCGGACCGGCGCTGTCGCTGGCGACCATCGGCGTCCTTTTGACCACTGGCCTGTTCGGCGCGGTCGCCCATTATCTGCTCGATCTCAGCTGGCTGGAATCCTTCCTGCTCGGGGCCGCTGTCGCCTCGACCGACGCGGCGGCGGTGTTCTTCCTGTTGCGCGCCGGCGAGATCAATTTGCGCGAACGCGTACGCTCGACGCTCGAGGTGGAGTCCGGCACCAATGACCCGATCGCCATCTTCCTGACCATAAGCCTGGTCGAGATCATCGCCGCCAACGCCAGCCCCGAGGCCAGGGTCCTGGTTACCGACCTTGTCCTCGGCTTCCTTCTCAACATGGGGCTTGGCGCCGTCGTCGGCATTTTCGGCGGCCTCGCCATCGTTCGCCTCGTCGACCGGCTCAATCTCGACCACGGGCTGCTGCCGATCTTCGTGCTGACGCTGTCGCTGATGGTATTCGCCGCCGCCGGCGCCATTGGCGGCTCCGGCTTTCTGGCGGTCTATCTCGCCGGCCTCATTGCCGGCAATTCCGACATCCGCGCCGTCACCATCCTCAAGCGCTTCCAGGACGGCATGTCGTGGCTGGCGCAGATCATCATGTTCCTGATCCTCGGCCTGTTCGCGACGCCCTCGCAATTTCCGGCGATCCTGCTGCCGGCGGTGCTGCTGGGCCTGTTCCTGATATTCGTGGCGCGGCCGATCGCCGTCTGGCTTTGCCTGATGCCGTTTCGTCTGCCGCGCCCGGAAGTCGCCTTCGTCTCATGGGTGGGTCTGCGTGGCGCCGTGTCGATCCTGCTCGCCATCACGCCACTGCTTGGCGGTCTTGAGAATGGCCGCCTCATCTTCAACACCGCCTTCATCGTGGTGTTGGTATCGCTGGTCATCCAGGGATGGACCGTCGGACCGCTGGCGCGCCGGCTCGGTCTGATCGTGCCCGCCCGGCTGGGGCCGTTGGACAAGGTCGAGCTCGAACTGCCTGGCTCCGCCCATCACGAGCTACTCGCCTACCGCGTGGCACCAGGCAGCCCGGTGGCGCGCGGCGAGCGCATTCCGCGCTGGGCGCGGCCGTCGCTCGTGCTGCGCGACGGGCGCTCGATGCGCTTCCAGGACATGGGCAGGCTCGCCGCCGGCGACCATGTCTACATCTTCGTGCCGGATCGCTATCCGGCCCTGCTCGACAAGCTGTTCGCCAGCCGCGCCGTGGTCGATCCCGAGGATGCCGACTTCTTCGGCGCCTTCGCCGTCGATCCGGCACGCTCCGCCGCAGAACTGGAAGCCGCTTACGCGCCGGGCCTGACCGAGGAGGAGCGCAAGCTGACCGTCGGCGACCTGGTGACGGCGCGGCTCGGCGGCCATGCCGAATATGCCGACCGCGTGCTGATTGGTCCGATCGAGCTGATCGTCCGCGACGTCGACGACAAGGGCAGGATCACCGGTCTCGGTCTTTCCCTGGAGCCGACCGCGCCGGTGGCGCGGGTGCCGGTGTTCCTGAGTGCCGGCGAAATCGCCGACCGCATCGTTGGCTTTGTGCGCAATTGGCGCAAGCGGACCAAAAAGCCAGGTGCCGAAGCGCCGGACGACGCGGAACCGGCTCCACAGCCAGTGGTGGAAAAAACAACCGGCGAGGGCTGACTGCCTGCGACCCGAGGCGTGGATCATATTTTCCGTGAACGCCCATGCAGGTCTTGCATCGTCGTTGATGCGGGGTAAGGTCCCCGCGATTTTTCGCGAAAGGGAACAGCATGGCCGGCTTTAAGACACTGGACGACATCGGCAATATCGACGGCAAGCGCGTGCTGGTGCGCGTCGACCTCAACGTTCCCGTCGCCGACGGCAAGGTCACCGACGCCACCCGCATCGAGCGCATCGCGCCGACCATCGCCGAGCTTTCCGGCAAGGGCGCCAAGGTCATCCTGCTTGCCCATTTCGGCCGGCCCAAGGATGGACCTTCGCCCGAATTCTCGCTTGAGCCGATCGCCAGGGCGGCCGCGGAGGTGCTTGGCCGCCCTGTCGGCTTCGCGGCCGATTGCATCGGCGACAAGGCCGCGAGCGCCGTCGCCGCCATGAACAACGGCGACGTGCTGCTGCTCGAAAACACCCGCTTCTACAAGGCCGAGGAGAAGAACGACCCGGCCTTCACCGAAAAGCTCGCCACCAATGGCGACATCTTCGTCAACGACGCCTTTTCCGCCGCCCACCGCGCCCATTCGTCGACGGAAGGGCTTGCGCAGCTGCTGCCGGCCTTCGCCGGCCGTACCATGCAAGCCGAGCTCGACGCGCTGGAAAAGGGCCTCGGCAATCCCGTCCGCCCTGTCGTCGCCATCGTCGGCGGCGCCAAGGTCTCGAGCAAGATCGACCTCCTGATGAATCTGGTGAAGAAGGTCGACGCGTTGGTCATCGGCGGCGGCATGGCCAACACCTTCCTCGCCGCGCGCGGCACCGCCGTCGGAAAATCGCTGTGCGAGCATGATCTCGCCAACACCGCCAAGCAGATCATGATCGAGGCGGCCGAAGCCGGCTGCGCCGTCATCCTGCCGGTCGACGGTGTCGTCGCCAGGGAATTCAAGGCGGGCGCTGCCAGCGAAACCGTCGCCATATCAGAGGTGCCGGCCGACGCCATGATCCTCGATGTCGGCGAAAAGACCGTGAAGACCGTTGCCGACTGGATCGACCGCGCCGCGACGCTGGTCTGGAACGGCCCGCTCGGCGCCTTCGAGATCGAGCCGTTCGACCGGGCGACGGTGGCGGCGGCCAGGCACGCCGCGGCCCGCACCAAGGCCGGCAAATTGATCTCGGTGGCAGGTGGCGGCGACACGGTGGCCGCCCTCAACCATGCCGGCGTCGCCGACGACTTCACCTATGTCTCGACCGCCGGCGGCGCCTTCCTGGAATGGATGGAGGGCAAGCCGTTGCCCGGAGTCGACGTGCTGAAGCGCTGAGGCCCTAGGCCCTGGGCAACAGGCGAACAGGGGCGTTTGCGCGTTTCAATCGATTCGAGCTTTCCGCTTGGAATGGTTCGACTTGAACCTGCTTTGCTCTAGTGGTCTGCTAGCCCGGATTTTCACACTGTTTGGAACAACCGGTTCAGGAGGATGCACAATGAGCGAACGACTCGAGGACATTGCCGCTGCGATGGTGGCCGACGGCAAGGGTCTTTTGGCCGCCGACGAGAGTTCCGGCACCATCAAGAAGCGCTTCGACGTCATCGGCGTCGAATCGACCGCCGACAGCCGCCGCGACTATCGCGAGATGATGTTCCGCGCCAGGGAGGCGATGACCAGATACATCTCCGGCGTCATCCTCTATGACGAGACCATTCGCCAGAAAGCCGCCGATGGCACGCCGCTGGTCGACATCATCAAGGCGACCGGCGCCATTCCAGGCATCAAGGTCGATGCCGGCGCCAAGCCGCTGGCCGGGTACCCCGGCGACACCATCACCGAAGGCCTCGACGGCCTGCGCGAGCGGCTCGCCGACTATTACAAGCTCGGCGCCCGTTTCGCCAAATGGCGTGCGGTGATCGACATCGACGTCGCCAGGGGCGTGCCCTCCGCCACGTCGATCGGCTCGAACGCCCATGCGCTCGCCCGCTATGCGGCGCTCTGTCAGGAGGCCGGCATCGTGCCGATCGTCGAGCCGGAGGTGCTGATGGACGGCGCCCACGACATCGGCACCTGCTACGAGATCAGCAAGGCAACGCTGGCGAAACTCTACACCGAGCTCTACGCCGCCCGCGTCGTCCTTGAAGGCACCATTCTGAAGCCGAACATGGTTCTCGCCGGCAAAAAGTCCGGCAGCACCAGCAGCCCCGAGGAAGTCGCCGAAAAGACCATAAAACTGTTCCGCGAGACGGTGCCGGCAGCGATTGGCGGCATCGCCTTTCTCTCCGGTGGGCAATCGGATGAGGAGGCGACCGCCAACCTCAACGCCATCAACGCCATCGGCCCGCATCCATGGAAGCTGACCTTCTCCTATGGCCGCGCCTTGCAGGCGGCGCCACAGAAAGCATGGAGCGGCAAGGCGGCCAACGTCGCCGCTGCCCAGGCAGCCTTCGCCCACCGCGCCCACATGAACCACCTGGCAGCGCTTGGCAAATGGCAGCCGGAGCTGGAACAGGCCGCCTGACCAGTCTTTTTAACTTCGTCCGAACCCGGGCCATGTGTCCGGGTTCCATCTGCTCCAATGCTCCAGAAAAACGACGCCGGTGTCGGCTTGCGTTGAGCCCGAACGTCGCTTGCCCCCATTAACTGGCTTTTGATGCAGCGCTTTCTTGCCCTCCTCACCTGGCTCGCCTTTCCGGTCTATGTCTGGCAGGGGCTCGGCGTGCGCCGTCGCACCAGCCGCATGCTGCCGGCACAAGGTCCGGTCATGCACGAGATTTCGGGCCAGGTGCCGGCGATCTCGCTGCTGATGCTTGGCGATTCTTCCGCCGCCTCGGTCGGCATCGGCAATTCCGAATACGGGCTGGCCGCGCAACTGGCCGAGCTGATCTCGAAACGCACCGGCCGCGCGGTGCGCTGGCGGGCAGCCGGCTTCAACTCGGCGACCTCAGGCCAGATCCGCGATCATGTGCTGCCCAATCTGTCGGCCGATCCGTGGACGCATATCGTGCTCGCCGTCGGCACCAACGACACCAAGAACTTTCACTCGGTGCCACGCTTCAAGCGCGATTTTGGCGGCCTGCTCTACGCGCTGCGCGCCAAATGGCCGGAGGCGCGCGTGGTGTGGTCGCCGGTGCTGGAATTCACCCGCGCACCGGCAATGCCGCCGCTGCTCGGAAAGATCCTGGAAATCCGCGCCGCCGAGATGAACCGGATGGGCGAGCGCCTTTGCCTCGAACGCGGGGCTGTGCCGGCGTCGCGCCTGCCGATCACCAATGCCGAAGCCGGTTTTGCCTCCGACGGATTTCATGCCTCGGAAGCCGGCTACCGGGCCTGGGCGGAGCATCTGGTCGATTTGGTGCTGGCCAACGAATCACGCCTCGCATAGCGGCCCGCCAGCGCTACGTCCCCAGCCCTACGTCCAATGCCCCAGCGCCGCTGTTATCGAAATCGCCGCCATCGCCAATACCGCCAGCTTCCAGAAATCGCTGCGCCGCTTCAGCCCCGGCCAGCCGAGCGGCTTGATCAGCTGGATGACCATCATGGCAATGATAACGAGCGCGAGGAGTTTCGACATGCCGCTTTTGACTAGCGCATCGGCCCGCAAATCGAAATCGATTTTCGAAGAGCACGATGCGTAGAGTCATGCTGCTGGAGCATCCTATGCGCCTCCAAAGGACGCGCGCCCTCCAACATCACGGTCGGCTCTTAAAGTGCTCCTTTCGTTCGCTCACGGGAGCACTATGCCAGCGGCTTGAGACCGGCCTCGATCGCAGCCCGTTTCGGTTCGAGGAACGGTGGCAAGGCTAGCCTTTCGCCCAGCGTTTCCAGCGGCTCGTCGGCCGTAAATCCCGGGCCGTCGGTGGCAATCTCGAACAATATGCCGTTCGGCTCACGGAAGTAGAGCGAACGGAAGTAGTATCGCTCGACCTCACCGCTTGACGGCAGGCGGAATTCGGCCAGCCGCGCCGTCCATTGATGCAAAATCTCCTGGTCCGGCGCCCTGAATGCGACGTGGTGGACCGCACCGGCGCCCTGCCGTGCCGGCGCAAGGCCCGGCTGCACAGCGACATGAATCTCCGCCGCCGGGCCGCCTTCTCCCATCTCGAAGACGTGAACCTGGCCCTGGCCATCCGGCGAGGCATAGTTTCTCGCCTTGCGCATGTTCATCACCCTGGTCAGCAGGGTTTCAGTATTGGTGATGTCGGGAACGCTCACGACGACAGGCCCGAGCCCGCGTATCTGGTGCTCGATGGGGATCGGGCTTCGAGCCCAGGGATGACTGTCGCCCTTGCCGCCATCGCTGACGAGACGCAGGCGCTGGCCTTCCGGGTCTTCGAAGTCCAGCGATGGGTAGCCGCCGATATCGCCGATCTCTCCCGTCGCGCCGATCTCTTCCGTCGCGAGGGTCTCGCCGGGCAGGTGCTGCTTCCACCAGACAAGGCTTTCAGGGCTGGCGACCCTCAGGCTGGTCCGCACGATGCTGTTGGTGCCGCGCCGCTCGCGTCCGACCGGCCAATCGAAGAAGGTAAGATCGGTGCCAGGCGTCGCCTCGGCGTCGGCGTAAAAAAGGTGATAGGCCGACGTGTCGTCCTGATTGACCGTCTTCTTGACCAGTCGCAGGCCCAGGGTCCTGGTGTAGAAACGAGGTTTCCGGGTGCATTGGCCGTGATTGCGGTCAGATGGTGAATTCCTGTCAGTTGCAGGCTCATTGTCATCTCCCTGATCTCTGGAAAATTTTTCTCCTTAGATATCAGAACCCCGGCCCTGTCGCTGCTGCGGATTCCGACGGTCCGTCGTTGGCAGATGAAAGACTTGATCCCGGCGACCAGAAAGCCTGCTTCACTCGGGCAAACGGATCAGAACCGGCAAAACCTGGCACGCTCACCAAAGACCGCTCAGCCTCCTGACAGACTGCTGTCAGGAGGGCTGTGCGATAGTGTCTCCATCGAAAGAGAGGAGACCAGCCATGAACGGTTTTACCATTCTGCGTAGCGTTCAGCACTATGTCGGCAAGATCCGGACGATGCGCAACGAGATCCGCACCCGGCGTTTCATGAACGGGTTGCCGCAGAGCATCCGCAAGGACATCGGTTGGCCGGATAATTATGAAGGCCGCCACCGCCGCGGCCATTGAGGCGATTTTTTCGCAGCAGCGGTTGCATGCGGACGCCACGCGCCCAGATAAACAGGTCCGGCGGACCGAAAGACGGAGCAGCAAATGTCCGAACAGAAAACTATCGGCGTTCTTTTCATCGATCGCTTCGCCGACTGGGAATACGGGCTGCTCGCGGCTTCGGCGGTCGAATGGTTCGGCGCACGCGCGGTTTCGCTGGCGCCGAACGGCAAACCGGTGACTTCGGCCAGCGGATTTATGCTGACGCCCGACCGCTCCACCGCGGTTGATGAAAACACCGATCTTGACGCCGTCGCGGTCATCGGCTCCGACCAGTGGGTCGATGCTCCGCCTGACGTCTCCGCACTGCTGACAGCCGTCGCAGCGCGCGGCGGTGTGGTCGGCGGCATCTGCGCCGGCACGCTGGCACTAGCGCGTGCCGGCCTGTTCGGCAACGCCAAACACACCAGCAATGGTCGTGACTGGATCAACGAAAAGGAACCGGGCTATCCGGGCGCCCAGAACTATCAGGACGTGCCCTATGCCGTCGCCGACGGTCGCATCGTGTCCGCGCCGGGTTCGGCTCCCGGCACCTTCGCTCTTGCCTATTTGAAGACGCTCTATCCCCAGAGAAGCAGCGATCTCGCTGAGATGCGCACGCTGTTCGCCAAGGAGTATGCAGAAGGGGAATATCCTGAAGCCTCCTGACAGTATGGTGTCAGGAGCGGCGTGCAATACTTCGAAAGTACCAGGAGACAGACATGGCCTTCATCCCTGCAACAGCTTCGGGCTCTTCGTCTAGGTGACGCATGGTAAAGAGCTGGAACGACAGGCTGAACACGCCGGGCATCAACGGTATCAAGCCGACGCCGCGGACTGTTGGCGACGTCGTCGAGGGCCAGCCGATGCTGGTGCCGACGGCTCAGCAGGTCGATGATTTCATTCGCTCTATTCCAGAGGGCGTGGCCATGGATATCCGCGCGTTGCGCGCCGCGCTCGCCATTGAGCATGGCGCCGAAGTGACATGTCCGGTCACCATCGGCTATCATCTGCGCACTATCGCCGAGGCCGCGAACGAGGATCTGGAACGTGGCATGACGCTGAGCGACATCACACCGTTCTGGCGGGTGCTGGATGCAAAGACGCCGACAACAGGGAAGTTGTCCTTCGGCGCGGCATTCGTCGCCGCGCAGCGCAAGCGCGAAGGGCTTGAGCCATAATGCATCGCCCGAAAGTTGGAACCGGTTTCGGGACAACGACAGGCTAAAAACAACATCGAGGGACCGTACGATGCGCCGCGCCGACAGGCTCTTTCAGATCGTGCAGCATCTGCGCGGTGGCCGTCTGGTCACCGCCCAGAAGCTGGGCACGTGGCTCGAGGTTTCCGAGCGAACCATCTACCGCGACATCGCCGACCTGCAGTCGACGGGCGTGCCGATCGACGGCGAGGCCGGCGTCGGCTACATGATGAGGGAGGGTTTCGACCTTCCGCCGCTGATGTTCACGCGTGACGAGATCGTCGCTCTGGTCGCCGGCGCCCGCATGGTGCGAGCATTTGGCGGCGCTGCCATGGCGCGGGCCGCCGACGAGGCGCTGGTCAAGATCGGCGCCGTGCTGCCCGATGCCGAAAAGGACCGCATCGCCCGCACCGAGATCCACACGCCGATGTGGGTGGTGAGCGACGCCGCCCGCGAAGCAATCGACCTGATCGAGCGCGCGGTGGAAAAACGCCAGGTGCTGACGATCGACTACTCCGACGAAGCAGGCCGCAGCACCGTGCGCGACATCAGGCCATTGGGCCTGTGGTTCTGGGGCAAGGTGTGGACTCTGGTCGCCTGGTGCGAGATGCGCGACGATTTTCGCGCTTTCCGCATCGACCGCATTGCTTCAGTGGTCATAGCCGGCCGCGTCTTCAAGCCGGAGCGCGGCAAGCAGCTCGCCGATTTTTACCGTGCGGTGGAACGCAGCGAGGACTACGGCATGGCGCCGGACCGGGCCGCGCGAACCTAGGCGCGGCGCCCTTTCCTTCTCCCCTTGTGGGAGAAGGTGGCCGCCCACGGGTCTTGCCTCCGGCAAGCCCGAGGACAGGCTCCGCGGCCGGATGAGGGCTGTTCCAGGGAACGCCGACGCCTCATTTCTTCCAACACCCCTCTTCCGTCTCAGCGCTGCGCGCCGATCCACCTTCTCCCACAAGGGGAGAAGGAAGAGGCGCCTCAGCCCTCCTCGTCGTCCTTGTCCTCGTCCTTCGACTTCAGCGCCGAGAGCTTGGCGAAGACGGCGTTGGCGTCGAGTTCCGCATCCTCGTCCCTTGGCTTCTCCGGCGCCGGCACGAGGCGCTCGGTCAATGCCGCCGGCAGCAGCGTGTCGCCGGCCGGCTGTGCCTGTTCGCGGCCACGCGAGGCGCGGTTGACTTCCATGTCGAGGTCGATCTGCGAGGCGAGCCCCAGCGTCACCGGATCCATCGGCTGCAGGTTGGCTGAGTTCCAGTGCTTTCTGTCGCGGATCTGGTCGATCGTCGACTTGGTGGTGCCGACGAGGCGCGCGATCTGCGCGTCCTTCAACTCGGGATGGTTGCGCACCAGCCAGAGGATGGCGTTGGGCCGGTCCTGGCGCTTCGACAGCGGCGTGTAGCGCGGACCCTTGCGCTTGGATTCCGGCACCCGCACCTTGGGGTCTGACAGCTTCAGCCGATGGTTCGGATCCTTCTCGGCGCGTGCGATCTCGTCGCGGCTCAGCTGGCCGGTCATGATCGGGTCCATGCCCTTGATGCCTTGCGCCGATTCGCCGTCGGCGATCGCCTTGACCTCGAGCGGATGCAGTCCGCAGAACTGCGCGATCTGCTCGAAGGACAGCGCGGTGTTGTCGACCAGCCAGACGGCGGTCGCCTTGGGCATCAGCAGCGTATTGGCCATTGCAAATATCCTTCTCGTTCGCCCGCGTTCCCGCGCGGGCGGTGGTTTTAGAGCCACCAAAATGGGAAAATCGCGGTTTATATAGCCGCTCCGTTGCCGTTCCGCAACGTTTTTGGAAGGTGGTCGCGAGATGGCGGGAGATATCGAACCTGTCAAGGCAGCCTTGTCGGCTTCATTATCGCGCCTTCGGTGAGCCGCTCAGCGGCCGCGGCCGCTAGCCCGGGCAACAAAACGTCCTTCTGTCGGCATTTGCCGACTGTTAGTGGGAACATGTTTCATCCACATTTCGCTTCGGTAGCGGCGACCTTCTTTGGGAGAGCAAGCCGCCGCCGATGTGGGCTGATCGATGTTGGAAACCGGGCACGCTGTCGCGGCGGGGTTGTTTCCGTTCGCCATTTCCTATGCGCTTCTGGCAATGCTGCCGGGCGCCAATTTTGCTGTCGTCGCGCAGGCCGGGCTAACCGCTTCGCGTACTACAGCGCTTTCGGCAGCCGCCGGCATTGCCTTGGGCGCGAGTTCGCTGGCGATGGTCGTCGCGACGGGCGCCGCCGCGCTGCCGCCGGGGGGCATTGCGCACCAGATAGCCGCCAGCCTTTACGGCGCAATGCTGGTCTTCATCGGCTGGAATTCGATGCGGCGGGCGCTGTCGATCACGATCGGCGCCGACGAGCCGAAGCCGCTTCCCATCGTTCGGTACTTCCGGCTGTCACGGCGGCGGCAAATCCGGCCACCGCATTGTTTTTTGCATCCTCTGCGCTGAGCTTGAATACGCGCGGGCCAATCCAGATATCCGTGGCAGCGCTGGTTTTTGCCATTGCAATCGCCTGGTTTGGCCTTGTCGGCCTGGCTATTTCCCAGCCAGCCATGCGCAAATTCTACAACCGTTTCCGCAAGCACATGGATATCGTGCTGGGAGGCGCCTTGATAGCGATTGGTTTTGCCGCGCTTAGCCATTGAAGCGACAAATAGACGGCCTTTCCACCGATTTAATGCATGTCGCGCAAAAGTGTGCAGCGGTTTTGCGATAACGACATGCATAAAAACAACAACCTTAAGCGCGTCGCATGAGGCCGGTCGAACGCGACGCGCTTTAGGCCGATCGTCATCTGCAATTGAGCGGTTCTGTGCTCTTGAGCAAGGCGACGAGTTGGCTTTGCTGGCTTGTCCCGGTCTTGGCGAAAATCCGTTCGAGATAGGTCCGGCCGGTCTTCACGGTGATCTTCAAGTCGGATGCCGCATCTTTCAAGGGTCGTCCCTGCGAAAGCGCGGCGGCCAGACGTGCCTCGGAGGGCGTCAGGTCGAACAAGCCCGCGAGGAGGGTTGGTGAAGGCACGACGGCACTGGCCCTTACTTCCGTTGCAGCAACCAGGATGTCCGCGCCGGTGAAAATGTCATGAGCGGCGCGGCGCAGCGGCAAAAGATGGATGACCACAGCCGGCCGGCTTTCGTTCGCGGCAACAGGAATGGATCGGACCGCGAAATCGTTGCGGTTCTCGCGAATGGCTTGCTGGAAAAGCGCATTGGCGGAGGCATTGGCGATCGCCATGCCGCCATAGGCGGTTGGCAGAAACATCTCGGTCATTTCTTCCAGCAGGCTGTTGGCCGTCAGCACGCGTCCCGATGCAGCCATGACCGCGGCCGGCAGCCCGATGGTCTCGAGTGCCGAGACGGTCGCCCTGGCCTGTTCCAACCCCAATCGCGCCGAGACCATGCCGGCCCGCGCGAAATGCGGGCGAAGCTGGTCCAGCCGATCGACCGACGCCCGATCGTAGGTGCCATCCTTCATCCACCGTTGAAAGACGAAAGTGACGAGTTCGCCGCTCGGCATCGCAACTGCCGAACAAACGTGCGCGCCGATACCGGCCGCTCTCAGTTTTACCCGCACAGGATCGTTTTCGACCTCTTCGTCTGTCAGGAAATCTTCGACCTGAACGAAGCTCGCCGGCTGCATGCTGCACATACGCTGGGTGGCGTCAGAGAATTTCCAGGCGTCGCTAGCGACAAATTCGTCAAACAAGGATCGGACGGCGTTGCCCGAAGAAACGTCACTCAATCTGCCGCGGACCGGAGAATCGGCGCTGAACAGGAAGATGGCGCCAGTGGCCGAACCAGAAATACTGCCGGCAGATTCGAGCGTCTCCCCCCAAAGCTCCGGCACGAAAGCCGCCTCGTAGATCTTGTCCGTCAGATCGTCGAACATAGGCCCAAGCCTGTTTCAGAGTCAGCACGCTACTGGCCCGGATCAGCGCTCCCACCCTCTGACCTAGTCCCGCGCGATCAAAATGCCCACGCTGAAACTGGAGTCAACCGCAGATTGCGGTCGAGTTGTATTCGGATCTGGATAGTGGCCATCATAGCAGCCGCTGCTGTTGCCTCGGACTTCAAAACGACAAAACCCGCCGGACTGGTCCAGCGGGCTCGGAACCGGCGGCGGGAAATCCGCCTGCCTCGGCTCTTGCTTGGCGGATCAAAGCGTCTTGCGGGCGATCCTCTCGATGTCACCACGGTTGATGCCGAGGTCGTTGAGCTCGCGGGCGTTCAGGCGGTTCAGTTCGCGCACGGTTTCATTGTACATGCGCCAGTTACGGAAAGCACGGATCGGGTTCATGGTAGTCCTCCATCGTTTCGATGCCGCTCAAATAGGCACCGCTGATGAAAAGTTGAACAGACGCTTTTGCATGGCGGCAATGCGTTTGTTGCATTGCGCAATTAAGGTTTTGTTCAGCTTGCTCGCCGACCGTCAGCCGACATCGAGCACGATCTTGCCGATGTGGTCGCCGTCCTCCATCCGCTCATGCGCCCGCCACGCTTCCCTGAGCGGAAAGATCATGTCCATGACCGGTGCTACCTTGCGGGTGCCGAGCAGCGGCCACACCTGCGCCTCCAGCGTTGCGGCGATCGCCGCCTTGAATTCGACGGTGCGCGGCCGCAGCATCGAGCCGGTGTGGGTAAGCCGCTTGGCCATCATCTTCGAGAAGTCGGCGCTTGCCACCGCCCCGCTCTGCGTGGCGATCTGGATGATGCGACCTTCCACCGCCGCGGCCTCGTAGTTTCGCGCCACATAGTCGCCGGCGACCATGTCGAGGATGACGTTGGCGCCCTTGCCGCCGGTCGCGTCCTTGACCGCCGCGACGAAGTCCTCCTCGCGGTAGTTGATCGCCCGGTCGGCGCCGAGCTTCAGACAGGCATCACACTTCTCCTGGCTGCCGGCAGTGGTAATGACATGGGCGCCGAAGGCCGAGGCGAGCTGGATCGCCGTGGTGCCGATCCCGGACGAGCCGCCATGCACGAGCAGCGTCTCGCCGCTCTTCAGGGCGCCGCGTTCGAAGACATTATGCCAGACGGTGAAGTAGTTTTCCGGTACCGCCGCCGCTTCGGTGTGGGTAAAGCCGGCGGGCAGCGGCAGCACGCTGCCGGCATGCACCTTGACGTATTCGGCATAGCCGCCGCCGGGCGTCAGCGCGCAGACCCGGTCGCCGACGCGCCAGCGCGATATCTCGTCGCCAAGAGCGGCAACTTCGCCTGATGCTTCGAGGCCCGGCAGGTCCGACGCACCAGGCGGCGGCGGGTAGACGCCCTTGCGTTGTTGCACATCCGGCCGGTTGATACCGGCGGCGCGCACCCGGATCAGGATTTCGCCAGGTCCGGGCACGGGCACGTCGCGCGTTTCCGGTTTCAGAACCCGCGGTCCGCCGGGTTCCGAGATCGCGATGGCCGTCATCTTCGCCGGAATCTTGTCCTGTCCGCTCGCCATGAATTTTTCCCGTCTCGCTTCGCCAGTTTCTTGCCGACTTGCCGGTTTTATTGCCGACTGTTTGCATCCATGCCCCTGCCCTATGTATGCTCATTGCCAAATCAGGCAAATGGCCACTGCAGCGCCGGGCGTTCGATTGGACGCGCAAGGCAGCAATTTAATTTTTGCGCATGAGCGAGGAGCGACGATGGCGATCTTCGACGACGAACCCAAAAAGAAAGCGCGCTCGCATGAGATCGGGCAGGATCTGTCGCTGCTTTCCGTCGATGAACTGTCCGAGCGGATCGGCATCTTGCGCGACGAGATCGCCCGCCTCGAAGCCGAGCTCAAGACCAAGGGCACCACCAAATCAGCGGCCGAGGCGCTGTTTCGCCGCGAATAGTTTCCAGAGCCGAATCGCCCGCCGCCGAAAAGCTCGAATGCGGCTGTCTTCAGATCCTCCCTAGATTCCAGCCGGATCAGCTAAATGATGTTTGCAAGCTACCGACCGATCCTCTCGCTGCTTCGCGGCACCGCTTTCCTACTGGCGGCGACCGGGCTGCACGGGCTGCTGTTGCCGCTGCGCGGCCAGTTGGAAGGTTTCTCGACCGCGTCGCTCGGCCTGATGGGCACCGCCTGGGCCGGCGGCTTCGTCACCGGCTGCTTCTTTGCGCCGCGCCTGGTGCGCCGCGCCGGTCACGTACGCGCGTTTGGCGCCTTTGCGGCATCCGGCGCCATCGTCGCACTGCTCACCGGGCTGATCATCGACGAATATGTCTGGATCCTGCTGCGCGCCTTCACCGGTTTTACCATGGCCGGCGCCTTCATGGTCATCGAAAGCTGGCTGAACGAGAAGTCCACCAACGAGAACCGCGGCGCCGTCTTCGGGCTTTACATGATGGTCACCTATGCCTCGATCATGGGCGGCCAGATGATCGTTGCCGGCGGTGATGTGAAGTCGGCCTCGCTGTTCATGATCACCGGTATCCTGTTCTGCCTGTCGCTCATTCCGACCGCAGTGTCGACGGCTTCGCATCCCAAGCCGCTGCAGGACGTCTCGCTCGACGTCAAGGGGCTCTATGTCAATTCGCCGGTGTCGGCGATCGCCTGCGTTCTGATCGGCGTCGCCAACGGCGCCTGGGGCACGCTTGGCGCCGTCTATGGCGCCCGCATCGGCATTTCCACGGCGGAGATCGCGCTGATGATGAGCCTGGTGGTCGTCGCCGGCGCCGCCATGCAACTTCCGGCCGGGCGTCTCTCCGACAAGACTGACCGCCGCTTTGTGTTGGCGGGCCTGGCCTTCGGCGCGGCGCTGTTCGCCATCGCGCTGTTCCTGTTGGAGCCGCGCTCCGGCGTCTTCGTCATCGTCTGCACCGCCGCCTACGGGGCCTTTGCCTACACGCTTTATTCGATCGCCGTGGCCCATGCCAACGACCACGCCCGGGCGGAGGATTTTGTCAAAGTGTCCGGCGGCCTGCTGCTGCTCTATGGTTTCGGCACGATGATCGGGCCGCTGCTGGCCGCCGGCCTGATGGGCTGGATGCGTCCGGAAAGCCTGTTCCTTGCAACGGCCCTCGCGCATCTTTGCCTGGCAGGCTATACGCTGCTGCGCATCAGCCGGCGCGCACCGGTGCCAATCGAGGACCGCGACGCCTTCAAGACGCAACCGGCTGAGCGCTCGATCACGCCGGAAGCCTTGCGGCTCGATCCGCGCAGAAAGCCTGAAACCAACGGTTGAGATTTGGAAAACTTTGCCTCACAAATAAGGCATGATGTTTTCCGACGCCTTCATGGCGATTGCCGATCCCAACCGGCGCCATCTCTTGGAAGAGCTTCGGCGCGGCCCGAAGACCGTCAACGAACTGGCCGCCGGGTTGCCGGTCTCGCGCCCGGCGGTTTCGCAGCATCTGAAAGTGCTGCTCGACGCCGGGCTGGTCAACGCCAAGCCGGAAGGGACAAGGCGCGTCTATACGGTCAGCAGTGCCGGCTTCCTGAAGCTCAACATCTGGCTCGACCAGTTCTGGGAAGCCGAGCAGCTTGGCTCGCCCGGAAGCTGAGCTGCGCCGTCGCATCTTTGCCAGTAGACAGGCATGGCGAAGCTCCTCTGGATCCAGGTGCTGGCGCTGAGCCGCACATCTCATTGAAACAATGTCAGACACCGGCCTAAGCGTTCCAGCTTGGACGTTTCTGAACGCGGTCGAGCCAATGATGGACATTGACGAGCGAGTCCGGGATGTCGGCTCCGAAGAAGGCGCCAAGCCACGCTGCGACGGCGGCGGTGATGTCGGCGACGGAGTACTGGTCGCCCGCGATGAACGGGCGGCCATCGGCGATCTCGCGGTCAAGCCACGCCCACTTTGCCGGAACGGCTTCGCGCTGGGTTTCGGCGAAAGCCGGGAACTGCACAAGCCGCTCCGCAAACATGGGATCGGAATGCAGCGCAATGCTGCCGATCGTTCCGAAGATCTCGATCTCGGCGCGGCGGTTCCACATCTCGACCTTGCCTTGGCTGACCGCGTCCGAGCCGAACAGTGCCGGCGTTGGATGAAGCGCCTCCAGATAGCGGCAGATGGCGATGCTTTCGGTGATCACCGTCCCGTCATCGAGCACGAGCACGGGAATCTGGCCGAGTGAGTTGAGCTCAAGGAATTGCGGGGTTTTGTGCTCGCCTTTTGTCAGATCGACATCAACCCGCGGAACGTCGATGCCTTTCTCAGCCATGAAGATGCGGACGCGGTAGGAATTCGGACCGATGCCGCAGTAGAGTTTCATTATATCCTCCCGATTCTGCTGGTCTTTGGCTCAGGCTGGGGCGCTCGCGCGCATTCCACCCGCAGGTTGTATGGTGTGTCAAGGTCCGGCTCCGCGCTTACCTGGCTTGGCTATGGGCGACGATGGCATCAACGATCGCGGCCCAATCGTCGGGATGGAGTTCGTGGCCGCCGCCTTCAATGCGGACAAGCCTGGCGCCGGCAACTGCTTCGGCCAGAGCGGCGCCATGCTCGACCGGAAAGATCGGATCCGCGGTGCCGTGGATGACGAGGAGCGGAACCTTCAAGTCGCGCAGGCGACCCTTGCAATCCTCGCTGCCCCGATCCTCGCCGCCCCGATCTTCACCGCTCTCAAGCATGAAATGATTGGTCGCGCTTAGAAAACCGCCGGACCGGTCGTAGTCCTGTTCGACGAAGGCCCTCGTCCGCTTCCCGTCGAATGGATGCGCGGTGCCGGCGATCGCGTGCGCGTCCTTGACGATGTAGTCGACCACCTGGGTTCGGTCCGACCAGTCGACCTTGGCGCCTTCGGCCGAATGCTTCATATAGGCTTCGCTCGTCCCTGGCAGATGCGACGTGTCGATCCCGATTGGCGAAGTGCTGATCGCCGTTAGCGAGATGATCCGCGACGGATATTTCAGCGCCACGAGCTGTGCGATCATGCCGCCCATCGACATGCCGACGACATGCGCTTTCGCGATACCATGACTGTCGAGGACGCGAATGGCGTCGTCCACCATGTCGTCGAAAGTGTAAGGCGGTTCGCCCGGCGCATATTTGGTCGAACGGCCGGTATCGCGATTGTCATAGCGGATCACGAACAGGCCGTTGCCGGCCAGTTTCCGGCAGAACGCCTCAGGCCACCAGAGCATCGATGCCATCGCGCCCATAATCAGCAGCATCGGCGGATGCGCGGGATCGCCAAACGTCTGCGACACGATTTCGGGTTCCGCTGCCTTGGTCATAGTCGCCGTCTCCTCTCTGCAAAACCGATTGCATTTCGCAATCAGTTGCACGATAATAAAACTGATATGATAATGCAACCAGTTTCTGTCGGAGATTCGCATGAGCATCGATCATCGTTCTGGGTGCCCGATCAACCTGTCGCTTGAAGTGTTCGGCGACCGGTGGAGCCTGATCATCCTCCGCGACATGATTTTCGGCGGCAAACGCCACTTTCGCGACCTGCTCAACGGGTCATTGGAACGCATCGCTTCCAACATCCTCGCCGATCGGCTGAAGCGACTGATGGAACTCGGCATGCTGACCAGGGCTGACGATCCCACCCACAAGCAGAAGGCGATCTACAGCCTGACCGAAATGGCGATAACGCTGGTGCCGATCCTGGCGCATCTCGGCGCCTGGGGTCGCGTCTGGCTGCCGGTCAGCGAGGAGCTCTCGATCCGCGCCGAGCTTCTGGAAAAGGGCGGCCCGCCGATGTGGGAAAAGTTCATGGACGAACTGCGCCACGAACATCTGGGCACGCCTTCCGACACGCCGCCGGATGCCACCGTGCGTGCGACGTTGCAGGCCGGATACGAGGCGGTTGTCGCCCGAAAGGCGCCGGGCGCCGGGTGCGATGCCGGCGCCTGACCAACTTATTTCCCCCATCGCAGGGCGGCTCTGCTATTAAAGCCATTGAAAACTATAATTTACGGGATTGGAAAAGCCCTTGGTTGAGAACTCTAAGGATACTGCCCGCGCGCGGGCCGATTTGCGTTTCAAGAAGCAGGAAGAGGCAGCCACGGTTCGTCAGAAGGCGATGGCGGAATATGTCGCCGAGAGCGATGCCCGCCAGATAAAGACCAACAAGCTGAGGGCGCTCCGCCTTGCCAAGGAAGCGGAAGACCTCGCCAATGCGCCGGCTGCTCCGGTGAAGAAGCCGACACGCGCCAAGAAAAAATAGCGGTCCGGCGTGTCCTGCCGTCGGCACGAGGCGGCTGCTTCACCGCCTTTATGCATGTCGTTACAGCAAAACCGCTGCGCACCCTCGTTCAAGCCCGAGGCATGCTTTGCGCGACATGCATCAGCTCATGGTTATGTCGCGGCTGGCTGCTCGCATCGATACTGAGAAGCCGGCCAGGACATCGACCAGTGCGATGACCATCAAAATGAAGAAAACCGAGTGCGCCGCGCCCTTCACCAGCAGGAACTCGACCAGGAACGCCACGAAGACGAAGGTCGACAACAGGTGGTCCATGATCGAGGCGCTCGTCGTGCGCGTCGATTTCAAGATTTCGACGAAGAAGAGAAGCAGCCCGATCAGCACGATCAGATCGCCGAGCGTCATCGAGAACACTCCGCCCGACATCATGCGGATCGAGAAAATTTGGATTGCCCAGGGATCGTCGCCGCCGCCGAATATTCCCAGAAGCCCAAGATTATAGAGGACGAAGGGTACGATCAGCAGCGGGATGGCACCGAACATCAGAAGGCTCCGGTTGGACAGCCTTCTCTAGTATGCGCTCGGCGTTCGCCGTCAAGAATTTTCGCATGCGACCGTGTACACGGACAAAGACCGTGCGAAATAACAGTACCAGCCGGTACGGCTGCCATAGGCATGGCTGCTGGCATATTTGACAACAATTCGAGGGGCGATCATCTGCGCAAAACGCAGAAAGACCGGCGCGATGGCCGGTCCTTCGATAGTCCCAAACCGTCGAAAGCGTTCTCAGCTTTCCTTCGGCTCCAGAACCTGGCGACCGCGATACATGCCGGTCTTCAGGTCGATATGGTGCGGGCGGCGCATCTCGCCAGAATTCTTGTCCTCGACATAGGTCGGGGCCTTCAGCGCATCGGCCGAGCGGCGCATGCCGCGCTTCGACGGGGAGGTTTTTCGTTTCGGTACGGCCATGGATATGCTCCACTACATGGTCAAAATGCCCCGGCTGCCCTCGTGAAAGGGCCGCGTCAGGGCCGGAATCTGAGAAAGTCGGGTGCCTATACACGCCCTGCGCCGTTTTGGCCAGCGCCGTCGCGAATTTTTTTAAGCTATCGCAGACAGCCGACATAGGCGCCGGACCGACCGGCGCGCCGCTCGATCAGCGAGGCCAGCCGTCTCAGCCCCGGCCCGGGCTTCGCCGGGTTGCGGGCGATCGGGTTCGGCAGGGTGACGGCAAGCAGCGCCGCCTGGCGACGCGACAATCGTTTTGCCGAAACCCCGAAATGATGCTGGGCGGCGGCCTCGATGCCATAGATGCCCGGCCCCCATTCGGCGATATTGAGATAGATCTCCATGATGCGCCGTTTCGACATCACCATGTCGACATAGACAGCCAGCGGCAGCTCGACGACTTTCCGCACCGAGCCCAGCGGCCGCGACCACAGATAGAGGTTCTTGACGCTCTGCATGGTGATGGTCGAGGCGCCGCGCGTCATCTCGCCGGCCAGCGCGTCGTCGACGACGCCCCTCAACTCGCCAAGGTCGATGCCGCGATGGAAACAGAACTGCCCGTCCTCCGACATGATGACCGAATGCGCCAACGCCGGCGCCACATCGTCGATCGAGACCCAGCGCCGGTCATAGCCGGAAAACGTCGCCAGATCCTTCAGCATCAGTGTCGATACCGGATGCACGAACGGCGGCAGGTACAGAAAGGTCAACACCAGCGGCATCAGCGCCAGCACCACGGCGATGGTGATACCGCGCCGGACCCAGTGCCGAGGCCAGCGTTTGAGACCGATGCGATTGCCGCGTTTCGGCCTCACCATGTCCAGCCCTTCGGTTTCGTGATCGACGATCGGTTCCGCCAAGCCGCTCAATCCATGCTGCTCCCTGCCCCCGGCATAATGGCGCTTGGCTTCTTGCGCAACGTCTGAGTGTCGGCTACCCGTCCCCGGCATGGCGAAAGACGATCAAATACCGTTCGAGGCAGCGCTTCTCGCACGCACAGGGCCGATCGAGGCGCTGCTCAGGCGGCTGCTCGACGACCGCCCGCTTTCAGGCGAGATCGCGCGGCCGCAGCGTCTGATGGAGGCGATGCGCCACGGCGTGCTGAATGGCGGCAAGCGCCTGCGCCCTTTCCTGGTCATGGAAAGCGCCGCGCTGTTTTCCGCCGACGGCGAGGCGGCGCTGCGCGTGGCGGCGGCGCTCGAATGCGTGCATTGCTATTCGCTGATCCATGACGATCTGCCGGCCATGGACGACGACGATCTGCGCCGAGGCCAGCCGACCGTTCACAAGGCCTTCGACGAGGCGACCGCCATCCTCGCCGGCGACGCCTTGCTGGCGCTCGCCTTCGACATCATTGCCGACGAAGCGACAATGCTGCCGGCCGAACGGCGGGCGGCGCTGGTGCTAGCGCTGGCCCGCGCCGCCGGAGCCGGCGGCATGGTCGGCGGCCAGATGCTCGATCTCGAAGCCGAGCGTAACCGGCCGGAGGAAGCCGGCATCATCCGGCTTCAGGCGATGAAGACCGGCGCGTTGATCCGCTTCGCCTGCGAGGCGGGCGCAATTGTTGCCGGCGCGCCGGCGGCCGACCGTGAAAGACTGGCGGAATTCGGCTCGGCGATCGGGCTTGCCTTTCAACTTGCCGACGACCTGCTCGATCTGACGGCGGATGCGCGCCAGATGGGCAAGGCGACCGGCAAGGACGCAGCCGCCGGCAAGGCGACGCTGGTGGCGCTGCACGGCGCCAACTGGGCGCGGGACCAGCTTCAAGGCCTCGTCGACCAGGCCCACGCCTTGCTTTGTCCCTATGGCGAAGACGCCGTGCTTCTGAAGCAGGCAGCGGAATTCGTGGCGGCCCGCAACAGCTGACGCTGTTCCAAGCTGTACTCCCGTCCTATGGCGCGCCGTGTAGCCAAGGAGGGTTGGCGAACTGTTCGGCCAGGAAATCCACGAACACGCGCACGCGCCGCGACAGAATTCGGCCAGGCGGATAGACCGCGCAGATTGGCGCTCCGTCAGGATGATTGTATCCGGTGAGCAGCGCGGTCAGTCTGCCTGCCTTGATATCCGGCCCGACCAATATCTCCGACATGCGGATTATGCCTATACCGGCGAGCGCAAGCCGGCGTAGCGCTTCGGTGCTGTTGGCCTCTATCGGGCTGCGGATACGCATGCTTTGCAGACCGTCCGGGCCATCGAACTCCCAGATATTGAGACCACCGCGTGCTGTGACGCCAAGACAGACATGACCTTGAAGGTCGTCTGGCGTTGTCGGCATGCCATGTCTTTCGAGATATCGAGGTGATGCGCAAATGACACGGCGATTCGGCGCCAGCCGCCGCACCACCAGCCTCGAATCGCTGTGTGCGGCAACGCGCACGGCGACGTCGGTTTCCTCAGCCAACAGGTCGACAATCGCATCTGTGAACATCAGCTCGAGCTCGACGGCCGGGTAGCGATCGATGAAGGCCGGCAACATCGGCACGATCAAGCGATGGCCGAAGGCGCTCGGAAGACTGACGCGCAGCCGGCCGCGCGGTTCTGCTCCGGGTTGAACCGCGATTTCAGCCTCTTTGATGTCGTTCAGGATGCGGCGAGCGCTTTCGGCATAGGTGCTGCCTTCCGCCGTCAAGCTGATGCGCCGCGTCGAGCGCTGCAGCAAGCGCACGCCAAGGCGGGACTCAAGCCGACCGATGATTTTGCTGACGGCCGAAGGTGTCATCCGCAGCCGGCGTGCCGCTGCCGAGAAGTCGCCTTCCTCGACAACTGCCAGGTACACACCCATCGTCTCTTGCCGGTCGATGATATCTATTCCAATTCGTCACAGATGAACGGAAACTATCACCGATTATCAGCAGATGCGAACCATAATATGTTTTCCTCTTCAGCATGCAAAATGCTGGCGAGGAGGTGCCATGAGTTCAGAACACATAAACCTGCGAGATGCTCACGACGTGCATCGGTGGGCACGTCGTCAGCGCAGCGCCGCAATTGGGCGGTGGTGTCTTTGGCTTATCCGTACGCTCAATCGGTCACGTCAAGGAACGGGAAAACGCTCAAGGCGAAGCAACGTCCGGGCTAGCGCAGCCGGCCGATCGGAATGATTTCTGGCGATGTTGGAGCGTATGGCTCGCCACGCCAGTTGCCGAGCCATTCTTCGACGACCAGCCCGGCCCGATCCAGCATCTGCGCAAGGCTTTCCTTTGTCGGGAAGGCGATTTTCGATTCGGCGCTGAGCACGCGTCCGCTGCCGGGTATTTCGTAATGGGTCGAGTAAGTGACGACACCGGTAGCGGAATCGTGGCGGAAATCGTTCCACGCTCTTACCGTGCCCAATTCGGGATGACTGAGCTCCCGTTGCGACCGATCCGGCGTCCACTCGAGCCATTCCTGCGCGACTGGATTTCGCGTGTCGAAGATGAAGCGTCCATCGGGCGCCAGATGAGCGGCGATCGTGGCAAGCACCGCCTGTCGATCTTCTGGCGTGAGGAACACCTGGAAGGCATGCCCGGTCAACAGCACCAGATCGAACCGTCGTCCGAGCCGGACATTGCGCGCATCGGCCTCGACCCAGTCGACCCTCTGCCCGCCGGCTCTGCGGCGCGCGATATCGAGCATCGCCGGCGCTGGATCGACGCCGGTCACGCTGCGCCGATCGGCGAGCGCGGCAGCCAGTTGCCCTGTGCCGCAGCCGAGATCGAGAACCGAGCCGGCATCTTTGGCGAAGCCGACGCAATAATCGAAATCCACACCGCGTTCGTTCTCGATATCGTAGAACTGGACGAGATCTGGATCGCTGTAGAGACGGTCGGTCATGTAAGCCTATAGCTGAAGCGGTGGACCAGCAGAATTCGTGGAATAAAAGCGCAGCTTCGGTGGTTTGTCGGGAAAATCAGTCGGCACCCATCACCGATTCCGCACCACAATGCATGCACCGCCGACGCTTTGCAGTTTCCGGCAGATGTTGTCGGCCTTGGCTTTGGAGTCGGCGCCGATCCGGACAGCATAGATGCCGCGCCTGCCGATCGGCGAGCGCACCCGGCTGACCACCGGATCATGGCCCTTGAGCAAGGCCGGAAACCGGCGCTTCACGCCAGTCCATTGATTGAGCGCCGCGGCGCGGCGGAAATTGCCGGCCACCTGCACGCCCCACGGCTTGACGTTGATCGACGCCATGGCCACGGTTTGGGACTTGATGACCGGCAGCCTGCGGCAGGCGACCGCGAAGCTCGCTTTCTTGTCGAGCGGCTGGATGCTGCCGGTATAGGCGGTGTCGGTGAACCTGTCGGCCGGCTCGCCCATGATGTCCAAAACGTAGTTTTCGGTCTCCATCGGCAGGAAACCGCCGGAACTCAGCCAGCGCGACACCCGGCTTTCGCCGGCATTGTAGGCGGCGGCGGCCAGGCCCAGATTGCCGAAGCCGGTTTTCATCTCGGCGAGATATTTTGCCGAGGCCGGGATGGCCTGCTCGATATCGAAGGAATTGGCGAGGCCGCGTATCTTGGCGGTGCCCGGCATGAACTGGGCTATGCCTTCGGCACCGACCGGACTGACCGCATTGGGATCGAAGCGGCTTTCCTTCCAGATCAGCCGGGCAAAGAAATCCTTGGGCAGGCCGTTTTGATCGGCATGCGCCTCGATCAGGTTGCAAACCCGGTCGAGCAGCCGCTGCTTGGCAGGGCGCGGCGGATCGGCGTGGACGGCTGTCGCCCAGCCCAGCCCACCAAGTAAAATCGGCGTCACCCAGGGGAAGCGCCGCATCGACCTACTCCGCCGCAGCCTTGCCAGGTTGCCCAAACCGCTGCTCGATATAGTCGGCGACCATTTTCTCGAAGTCGGCGGCGATCGAAGGCCCGCGCAGCGTCGCCGCCTTCCTGCCGTCGACGAACACCGGCGCCGTCGGCGTCTCGCCGGTGCCGGGCAGCGAAATGCCGATATCGGCATGTTTGGATTCACCCGGACCGTTGACGATGCAGCCCATCACCGCGACTTTGAGGTTTTCGACGCCGGGGTATTTTTCACGCCACACCGGCATGTTCTTGCGCAGATCCGCCTGGATGTTCTGCGCGAGTTCCTGGAACACCGTAGAGGTGGTGCGGCCGCAGCCGGGGCAGGCGGCGACGATCGGTACGAACTGCCGGAACCCCATGGTCTGCAGGAGTTCCTGCGACACTTGCACCTCGCGGGTGCGGTCGCCGTTCGGCTCCGGCGTCAGCGAGATGCGGATCGTGTCGCCGATGCCTTGCTGGAGAAGAATGCCCATCGCCGCGGACGAAGCGACGATGCCTTTCGAACCCATGCCGGCCTCGGTGAGGCCGAGATGCAGCGCGTGGTTGGAGCGGGTGGCAAGCTCGGTGTAGACCGCGATCAGATCCTGCACGCCGCTGACCTTGGCCGACAGGATGATCTTCTCGCGGCCAAGGCCGATCTCCTCGGCCATGTCGGCCGACAGGATCGCCGACTGCACGATCGCCTCGCGCGTTACCTCCTGCGCGGTCAGCGGAAAGCCCTGGCGCTGGTTGTCGTCCATCAGCCTGGTCAAAAGCTCCTGGTCGAGCGACCCCCAATTGACGCCGATGCGCACCGGCTTGTCGTGCCGGATCGCCATCTCGACGATCGCTGCGAACTGCCGGTCCTTCTTGTCCTTGAATCCGACATTGCCGGGATTGATGCGGTATTTGGCCAGCGCCTCGGCGCAAGCCGGGTGGTCGGCGAGCAGCTTGTGGCCGATATAGTGGAAATCGCCGACCAGCGGCACATTGATGCCGAGCCGTTCGAGCCGCTCGCGGATGGCGGGCACGGCGGCGGCACTCTCGTCGCGGTCGACGGTGATGCGCACGATCTCGGAGCCGGCGCGATGCAGCGCCGCAACTTGAGCGACGGTCTGGTCGACATCCGCGGTGTCGGTGTTGGTCATCGACTGAACGACGACAGGGGCGCCGCCGCCGACCATCACGCCGCCGACGTCGACACCGACAGACGTGCGGCGCGGGAAGGGTGAAGAAAAATGTCCGGTCATGGCCGGCTGCCCTTTGTTAGCGCCGAATTCCGGAATTGGTTTCCGGAAACAATCCGCGCAAAAATCAAAATACAGCGTCCATTGCGCGTCCGAAAGGAGGCGCGGCGCTATAGAAGGTCCCGGCATGAGGTGGAGGAGCAAAGATGGCTTGTCAATGGCGACAGGCAGGCAAACCTGTCAAATCGAACCGCCGGACAAACAGAAAAACGCTCCGGCGGCATTGGTTGCCACCGGAGAAGATGGTCGGGCAAAACGCGCACTGTCCCCGCATGGCCCCGAAGCCGAAAGGATTTTCGGAAAGGATCATGCGCCAAAATCAGAAGCACGACGCGCCCTTTGCGCATCCAAAGGACGCGCAGCGCCGTAGATGAGCGTCAGTGCGTGGTGGGTTTCGGTTTCGCCTTCAATTTCTCAATCTCGTCCTTGAGCGCCAGCTTGCGCCGCTTGAGATTCACGATTTCGAGGTCGTCGACCGATGGATGGTTCATCGCATCATCGATTTCGCGTTCGATGTCGCCGTGTTTCCGCTGCAGCTCATCAAGATGGGATGCAAGAGACATGATTGGTTCTCCCTTTCATGGTTTCCTCGATTGCAGCCGTCACGGCGCGTCCCACCGCAATTTCGCTTCTGTGACGGCATAATGACAGTGTGCCACTATCGGGCACCGATGTCGAATGCTGCGTGGTAGCATTCCACGACAATACGAAATGTGGTATTGGCTGCGCGCCGGTGCAAGATACCTCCGGCCTCGCCCAATCAGGCCCATTTTTGGGCGCCGCAGACGTGCAGACGGTAAATAATGTCCGAACAGGAACAGGCCGATATCCGCCTCGAATATTCTCGGCTGAAGCAAGAACACGCCGATTTCGACGCGGCGATCAACGCGATGATCGCCATGGGCTGCGACCCTCTGCAGATCCAGCGCATGAAGAAGAAAAAGCTCTTCCTGAAAGACCGGCTGATGGCGCTGGAAGACCGGATCATCCCCGACATCATCGCGTGAGCGAATCCCACTTGCGGTCGCGACAAATCCTGCTCATCCCGTGATCGAAAGCCTCGCGGCGCGTTCGCGTAGCAGGGCGATGAGATCGCCGGTCTTTTCCTCGGAAGTGTCGATGGGAACCACCAGGCATATCGTCGCCTCGACCTTGCCGGCAGCTGAAAAAACCGGCGCGGCAAGGCACTTTGTATAGGCGTCGACAAGACCGGAGGTCACACAGTAACCGGTAGCCCCGGCCGTAGCGATATCTTCTATGAAGTCGTCCAGCAGCAATCTGCGGCCATCCGGCAGGACGAGATCGTCTTCGGACACCATGTCTTCGATCACCGCCCGTTCGAAACCGGCGAGAAGCAACCGCCCGGAAGCGGTCCAGGGAAGCGGTATCTGCAGACCCGTGGCCGAACTGATCCGGAACGGCCTGGTGCCTGGGCTTGAATGGACAATCGTGTAGCGGCCGTTTTGCAGCATGCACAATTCGGAGGTCTCGCCTGTCTCGCGCGAAAGATTGTCGACTTCCTGACGCCCTCTCCTGAGCAGGTCGTTGCCGCGCACATAGTCCATTCCGTAGAGATAAAGCTTCTTCCCGAAATAGACGCGATTGCCGTCGCCGGCCATTTCCAGCAGGCCCGCATCCACGAGCGAGCGCACAAGCGTGTAGATCGTCGAGCGCGGCGCATTCACTCCCTTGGCGAGATCGCCAATCCCGATCGCTCGCTGGTTCGCATGGAGAAACTCCAGGATATGGAGCACGCGGTTGAGACCCTTCTCGCGGGAGCCCGCAATCCTGTCTTCGTCCGGACCAGCGTCCGGCCGAACTGCCAAGCCATTGCCATCTTGCATTGCTGATTCCTGGTGTTAGTATCTGTCTCGTACAGGATACATGTGTCTTTTGTAAGAGACAATCCAGCAGATTACCAATGCATGTATCGGCAAAGGGGAACACAACACGAAAAGGAGGTCGCCGTGAACGACACATCCAAAAGACGTGATTTTCTGAAACTGGCCGGGCTTGCAACGGCCGGAGTGGTGGGCGCAGCGACAACAGTCGATGTTCAGAAGGCGGCGGCGCAGGCGGCACCGGACAGCCTGCTGCGCACCGTTCTCGATCGCGGCAAGGTGATCGTCGGCACCGGCAGCACCAACGCGCCCTGGCACTTTGAAAACGATGCCGGCGAACTGGTCGGCATGGACATCACCATGGGGCGCATTCTTGCCAAGGGACTTTTCGACGATACGACCAAGGTCGAGTTCGTCATGCAGGATCCGGCCCAGCGCATTCCGAACGTGACCACCAACAAGGTCGACATTTCGATCCAGTTCATGACCATGACCGCCCAGCGCTCGCAGCTGATCCACTTCTCCCGGCCCTATTACGTCGAAGGCATCGCCTTGCTGACCCTTCCGAACGCCGAAAACAAGACCTTCGACAAGCTGCTTGCCGGCGGTTCGGCGACGCGGGTTTCCATCCTGCAGAATGTCGATGCCGAGGCAAATGTGCACATCGTCCTGCCGGAGTCGCAGGTGATGCAGATAGACACGCAGGCCAACGTGCTGCAGGCACTGGAATCGAAACGCGTCGACGCCGCCGCCGTCGATCTGTCGACGGTTCGCTGGCTCGCCTCGCGTAATCCGGACAAATACTTCGATGCCGGCAAGAGCTGGTTTTCGATGCTTTACGGCGCCGCACTTCGGCAAGGCGACCTCGACTGGCTGACCTTCGTCAACACGACCTTCACCACCGCCATGTTCGGCCATGAGACGGCGCTCTACGACGCTGCATTCAAGGACTATTTTGGACAGGAGCCGCCGGCGCGCCATCCCGGCTTCCCGGTCATCTGATGCAAGCAGGCGGAAGGGCTCGCGCCCTTCCGCGGCTTATCGTCGACAGCCCTCGATAATGACAGGGACACATGGGCTATACCCTGAACTTCAACCTGATCTGGCGGCATTTCGACAAGCTTTGGGGCGGGCTGCTGCTCAGCCTCGAGCTGGCCGTGATCTCCATCGCGATCGGCATCCTCATCGGACTGCTTCTGGCGGTCTGGTACGTGTCGGCCGGGCGTGCGGTGCGGACCGTCATCGCCGCCTATGTCGAGTTCATCCGCAACGTGCCGCTGATCCTGCTCGTCTATCTCGTCTTCTACGGCCTGCCGACGGTGGTCGACATCGCCTACAGCGCGCAGACCTCGTTCATCGCCACGCTGTCGCTCTATAGCGGCGCTTATCTGGTCGAGGTGTTCCGCTCGGGGCTCGAAGCGGTTCCGCGCGGACAGCTCGACGCCGGCAAGGCGATCGGCCTGACGCCATGGCAAAGGCTGGTTCATGTGCGCCTGCCGACGATGCTGCGCATAACGCTGCCCGCGCTTTCCAACACGTTCCTGTCGCTGTTCAAGGACACGTCCGTTGCGTCGGTCATTTCGGTGCCCGAGCTCACCTACGGCGCCCAGTGGATCAACTTCAACACCTTCCGCATCGTCGAGGTCTACCTTGTGGTGACGGCGATGTATCTCTTGACCGGCTACGCGCTTCTTTTTGCACTTCGGCTTGTCGAGCGCCGGTTCAGGGCGGCGCACTAGGATGCTTGGCCAGATCGCCTATGCCTTGCCCTTCCTGGCCCAGGGTTTTGCCGTGACGCTATGGGTGTCGCTGCTGGTCGTGGTGTTGTCGCTCGTCGCAGGCGTGATGATGGGCGTCGGCCTTGTCTATGGCCCGGCTCCGCTGCGCTGGGCGGTGCGCATTTTCAGCGATACCATTCGCGGCATTCCGATCCTGGTGCTCATCTTCTTCGTCTATTACGGCCTGCCTGCCGTCGGCCTCCATCTGGAATCCTTCTGGGCAGCCGTGCTGGCGCTCACCCTGTTCAAGACGGCGCAGGTCATCGAGTATCTGCGCGGTGCGGTCGGTTCCATACCGAAGGGGCAGTCCGAAGCGGCGATGGCGATCGGGCTGACCTTTCGCCAGCGACTGGCCTACGTCATCTTCCCGCAGGCGTTCAGGCGTTTCCTGCCGCCATGGATCAATGGCGTCACCGATGCGGTGAAGGGCAGCGCGCTGGTCTCGCTGCTCGGCATCACCGACCTGATGCATGCCATCAACCAGGTCATCGGCCGCACCTACGAAGCGATGCCGCTCTACATCCTCGGCGCGGTCATCTACTTCGCCGTCAATTACGCGCTCTCCCTGGCCAGCCGACGGTTGGAGCGGCGTTTCTCCTTCATCCGGGAATAGCAAGATGCCCATCGCCACGCCCGCCAATCCGGCGCTTCTCGATGTCTCCGAGGTTTCCAAGTCCTTTGGATCCGTCGCGGTCCTGCGCTCCGTCAGCCTGCAGGTGACGCGCGGCGAGGTGGTGACTGTCATCGGGCCTTCCGGCAGCGGCAAGACCACGCTGCTGCGCTGCGTCAACTTCCTGGAGAGCTACGACAGCGGCTTCATCCGCATCGACGGCAAGGAGGTCGGCTTCCGCGACACGGGAACACGCCAGCGCCGCAGCGAGCATGACCTGGCGAAGATGCGGGCCGAAACCGGGATGGTGTTCCAGAGTTTCAATCTGTTTCCGCATCTGACGGCGGCCGGCAACATCATGCTTGGCCTGCGCAAGGTGCGCGGCAAGAGCAGTACCGAGGCCCGCGCCATTGCCGAGCACTGGCTCGGCCGGGTCGGCCTTGCCCACAAGGCCGACAGCCTGCCGGCCGAACTTTCCGGCGGCCAGCAGCAGCGTGTCGGCATCGCCCGCGCGGTGGCGATGGAGCCAAAAATCCTGCTTCTTGACGAGATAACCTCCGCGCTCGACCCGGAACTCGTCGGCGAGGTGCTCGAGGTCGTGCGCAGCCTGGCCGAGGACGGCATGACGATGGTGATGGTCACGCACGAGATGGCCTTTGCCCGCGATGCCTCGAGCCGCATCATCTTCATGGCAGATGGCGGCGTCAGCGCCGCAGGCCCGCCCGCCGAGATTCTGGGCGCGGACATCGACAATGAGCGTCTCCGCAGTTTCCTGGCGCGGTTTCGTGCCTCGCATTTCTGAAGGACGGCGAAAGCTGTCGCAAGGAGCCTTTTCATGACGCCTTACATCCGGCTCGCAGAATTGGGCCTGACACTGCCCGAGCCGCCGACGCCGATCGCCAACTTCGTCACCCATGCCGAAAGCGGACGGCTGATCTTCCTCTCCGGCCAAGGCCCGTTGCGCGCCGACGGCACGCTTTGCACCGGCAAGGTCGGCGAGGACGTCACGGTTGAAGAGGCCTATAAGCATGCCCGTCTCACCGGCCTGAACCTGCTCGCCGTCATGCACGCTGCGGCAGGCGACCTCGGCCGTATCGTGCGCGTCGTCAAGCTGCTTGGCTTCGTCAACGCGATCCCGACCTTCAGCGACCATCCGCAGGTGGTGAATGGCTGTTCCGATCTTTTCGCCGCTGTCTTTGATAGTATCGGCGGGCACGCCCGTTCGGCGATCGGTGTCGGCTCCCTGCCGGGCAACATCACCGTGGAAATCGAGGCGGTCGTCGAGATCGCCGCCTGAAGTCTGCCAATGGGACCTCCAGAGATGAAAACCTATTCCGCAAACGGCTCCAACACGACAATCCGCGAACGGCTCGGCCTTCGCCCGATCATCAATGTCTCTGGCACGATGACGGCGCTCGGCGCCTCGATCATCGTCCCGGAAGCGATCGCCGCTATGTCGGAAATCGCCTCGCAATGGGTGGAGATGGACGATCTGCAGCGCGCCGCAAGCACGGTTGTCGCGCGCCTCACCGGCGGCGAGGCCGGCTTCATCACGGCGTGCTGCGCCAGCGGCATCACCATGGCCATTGCCGGCACGATGACCGGCACCAACCTTCTGGCGATCGAGCGGCTGCCGGACGACACCGAGGGCCTCAAGTCCGAGGTCATCGTCCAACTCGGCCACATCGTCAATTACGGCGCGCCGATCGACCAGTCGATCCGGCTCGCCGGGGCAAGGCCCGTACCGGCCGGTACGGTCAGCGTGACGCAGGATTATCATGTGCGCGAGGCGATCCGCGACCGCACCGCAGCAGGCCTCTATGTCGTTGCCCATCACACGGTGCAATACGGCATGCTCTCGCTCGAGGAGTTCTGCGAGATTTGCCACGCCAAAGGCGTCCCGGTGATCGTCGACGCCGCCTCCGAATACGATTTGCGCGGCTTTCTCGCGCGCGGCGCCGACATCGTCGTCTATAGCGGACACAAATTCCTCTCGGGACCGACAAGCGGCATCGTCACCGGGCGCAAGGATCTGGTGCGCGCCTCCTATCTGCAGAACCGTGGCGTTGCGCGGGCGATGAAGGTCGGCAAGGAAAGCATCGCCGGCACCATGGCCGCACTGGAGGCCTGGGAGCGGCGCGATCACGCCGGCATCCGCAAGCGGGAAGAAGCGGCGCTCGATCTGTGGAAGGGCGCATTGCAGGGCCTGCCGGGCATCGCCGCGCATGTCATTCCCGATCCGACCGGCAATCCGCTCGACCGCCTGCAGGTGTTCGTTACGGCTGAGAGCAGGTTCACCGCCGCCGGCCTTGCGTCGGCGCTGGCGGCAGGCGTGCCTCCCATTATCGTGCGCAACCACGAGGTCGAGCGCGGGCATTTCTTCCTCGACCCGTGCAATCTCCATCCCGGCGAGGCGGAAATCGTCGCCGAACGCCTGCGGGCCGTGTTGAGCGTGGCCGAGCGTCCGGCGGATGCGATGAAGTCGGCCCGCAAGGATAGCGCCGGCGCCTTGCGCTGGCCGGATTAGGTAATGATGGCGCCTCGCGCCAGAACGCTTGCGCAGAGGCAGCGCATCCTTGCCGTCGGACCCGAATTCCGCTAAGGCGCGCCTTTGCCGCCGGGAGCAGAAGCTTGGACGATCAACGTGCCGACGTCGCCATCATCATGGGCAGCCAGTCCGACTGGGCGACGATGCGCCACGCCGCCGAAACGCTGGAGGCGCTGGGCATCCCGCACAAGCGGCTGATCGTCTCGGCTCATCGCACCCCCGACCGGCTCTATGACTTCGCCAAGGGCGCCAAGGCGGCCGGCTTTCGGGTGATCATCGCCGGCGCCGGCGGTGCGGCACACCTGCCCGGCATGACGGCGGCGATGACGCCGCTCCCGGTTTTTGGCGTGCCGGTGGAATCGAAGGCGCTTTCCGGACAGGACTCGCTGCTCTCCATCGTGCAGATGCCGGCCGGCATTCCGGTCGGCACGCTGGCCATCGGCAAGGCGGGCGCCACCAATGCCGCCCTTCTGGCTGCGGCCGTGCTGGCGCTGACCGACGAAAAGCTCGCCGCCCGGCTCGATGCCTGGCGCGCCGCCCAGACCGCCAAGGTCGCCGCCGAGCCCACGGACACGCCATGAGCCTGGCCGCCGGATCGACCATCGGCATCATCGGCGGCGGCCAGCTCGGCCGCATGCTGGCGATGGCCGCGGCGCGCCTCGGCTACCGCACGGTCGTGCTGGAGCCGCAGCCGGATTGTCCGGCGGCACAGGTCGCCAACCGGCAGATCACTGCCGCCTATGACGACACGGCCGCGCTCGCCGAACTGGCTGCAGTCAGCGCCGTCGTCACCTACGAGTTCGAGAACGTTCCGGTCATGGCCGCCAGCGCGCTTGCCATCACGGTCCCGGTCTACCCGCCGGCGCGCGCGCTGGAAGTAGCGCAGGACCGGGTGGCGGAGAAGAAATTCCTCAACGGCATCGGCATTCCCACCGCGGATTTCTGCCCCGTCGACAATGACGACGAATTGACGGCGGCGCTGAAAAAGTTCAACGGCAGCGGCATATTGAAGACGCGACGCATGGGCTATGACGGCAAGGGCCAGCGCGTCTTCCGCAATATGGAAACGGGGGGCTTTGCCGGCACCTGCGAGGCGATGGGCAACGTGCCGCTGATCCTCGAATCCTTCGTCGCCTTCGAACGCGAGATCTCGGTGATCGCGGCGCGCGGCATGGACGGTTCGCTCGCCGCCTACGATCCGGCAGAAAACGTCCACCGCAGCGGCATCCTGCACAGCTCGACCCTGCCGGCCAGGATAGGGTCCGAAACCGCCGCTGCAGCGCAGGCGGCGGCAGCAGAAATACTTGCCGCGCTCGACTATGTCGGCGTCATCGGCATCGAGTTCTTTGTCCTTGCCGACGGCGCGCTGCTGGCCAATGAGATCGCGCCGCGCGTTCACAATTCCGGCCACTGGACGGAAGCCGCCTGCATCGTCTCGCAGTTCGAGCAGCACATTCGCGCCGTCGCCGGCCTGCCGCTGGGAAATCCCGGCCGCCATTTTGACTGCGTCATGGAAAACCTGGTCGGCGACGATATCCTGCGTGTCCCGGCCCTGCTCGCCGAGCCCGATCTGATGCTGCATCTCTATGGCAAGGCCGAGGCACGCCCCGGCCGCAAGATGGGCCATTTTACGCGAATGAGCCGCTACCGTTGAGGCTATTCGACGGCGCCGCTCTAAAGCGCGTCGCATTTGACCGGCCTCACGCGACGCGCTTTAGGTTGTTGCTTTATGCATGTCGTTATCGCAAAACCGCTGCACACTTTTGCGCGACATGCATTGCCGTCGATAGGGCAGAACTCAAACTCCGCCACATGGTTGGTTGACACGGGCAAGGCTCCTCGTTTATGAGCCACGCACAAGTTGAGAGGCGCGCTTTCCGAGCGCGCCTTAATAATTCGGCCCAAGCGGGCCCAGACCGACGGGCAAGACCATGAAGATCAAGAATTCGCTCAAGGCGCTCAAGGCGCGTCACCGCGACAACCAGCTGGTTCGCCGCAAGGGCCGCGTGTACATCATCAACAAGACCGCTCCGCGCTACAAGGCGCGCCAGGGCTGAGCCTTTTCGCGTTGGGGCGGCCTGCCTCCGCGCCTGCATGATGTACCGCATCGACCCAAAAATCGGAATCGATTTTCGGAAAACACGATGCGAGGAATTCAAAATGCTGGAGCGTCCTTTACGCGTCCAAAAGGACGCGTGGCGCTCTAATACCGGCCTGCCGGCCATCTCACGCTAAATTCAGTTTGACGATCCGCTGTCCGGGGTTAGATTCCGGTCATGCGGATTCATTTTGCATTCTTCGCGGCGTTTTTTCTTTTCGGGTTCGCCCCGCTTCCGGCTCGAGCGGAAGACCCGGTCACCCCTCCGGTTGCCACGACCAGGGAGGAAAGGCTCGACCAGCTGTTTGTCGACCTGAAGCGCGAGCGCAATGAAAAAGCCGCCGAGCGCATCGCGGCGCGCATCTCGCATGAGTGGTCGCAATCCGGCAGCGCCTCGATCGACCTGATGATGCAATGGTCGCAAAAGGCGGCCGAAGACAAGAAGTTCGACGTGGCGCTCGACTTCCTCGACCAGGTGGTGACGTTGCAACCGGCCTATGCCGAAGGCTGGAACCGGCGCGCCACCGTACATTTCATGATGAATAACTTTGGGAAATCGATGGCGGACATCGACCGCACGCTGCAGCTCGAGCCGCGCCATTTTGGCGCGCTGTCCGGCCTGGCGCAGATCATGGCGGTAACCGGCCACAAGCAGTCGGCGCTGGAAGCCTGGCAGCGCGTGCTCAGCATCTATCCGATGATGCGCAGCGCCCAGGATCAGGTCGGCACGCTTTCCGAAGAACTTGCCGGCGAAGGGATATGAGGTTGGCCGACGACAATTCCACTTGAGTGAAAGTCTTTTTAGCTAGACTGTTAACTAATTTCACTCCGGTCCGTACCTCTCTCCATGAACCCGATCTACGCCGCGCTCGCCTTCCTCCTGGCGCTTGTGTTCACCCTTGCAGGTGTCACCCGCGCCGGTTCATGGCTGATCGAGCGTCGCAATCCGCCGATCGGCGACTTCGCGGATATAAACGGTGCCCGCATCCACTACGTTCACATTCCGGCGCGGGAAAACGCCGAACTGCCGCCGATCGTCTTTATCCACGGCGCCAGCGCCAATCTCAGGGATCAGATGCTGCCGTTGAGGCCGTTGCTGGAAGGTCGCGCCGAGATGCTGTTCTTCGACCGCCCGGGTGCAGGCTGGTCGGCGCGCGGCCCCGGCAACAACGAGACCCCATCGGCACAGGCCAGCACCATCGCAGCGCTGATGGACCATCTCGGCATCAGGAAAGCCATCATCGCCGGCCATTCCTTCGGCGGCTCGGTGACCACCGCCTTCGGCCGCGAGCATCCCGACAAGACGCTCGGCCTAGTGTTCATGGCGCCTGCCACCCATCCCTGGCCGGGCGGCGCGACCGCCTGGTACTACAATTTGACGACCATTCCGATCGTCGGCCGGCTTTTTTCCGAAACGCTGACCTATCCGTCGGGAACGCTGCAGATGAATGCCGCCACCGCCTGCGTCTTTGCCCCCAACAAGGTGCCGGACTTCTATGTCGCCGAGGTCGCGATCCCGCTGGTGCTTCGGCCGAACGCCTTTCGTGCCAACGCCACCGATGTCGCCGGGCTTTATCGCTACACGCTCGATGCCGCACCGCACTACCGCGATATCAAGGCGCCGACTGTGGTCATCTCGGGCGACCGCGACAAGGTGGTCTATGCAACGATCCATTCGGTCGGCCTCGTCCGCGATATCGCCGGGGCCGAACTGGTCTGGGTCCGCAATCTCGGCCACAAGCCAGACTGGATAGCACCCGATCTCGTTGTCGGCGCGATCGAAAAGGTCGCCGGCAGGGACGTGGACCTCCAGGCAATGGCGAAGGCCGTGGAAATCAGGATTGCCGGCGACACCTACGGTGCCGGCAAATGCGCCGACATCAAAGCGCCGGAAGCCGAACTCGCGCCAATTTAGAGCAACCGAAATCATTCGAAGCGACGGCCAAGCCTAGCGGCGGGCCTGCACGTCCGATCCGACATAGGCGATGCGCAGCATGTTGGTGGAGCCGGGCGTCCTCAACGGCACGCCGGCGGTGATGATGACCCGGTCGCCGGGCTTGCCGAACCCTTCGTCCAAAGCGATGCGGCAGGCGCGGTCGACCATATCGTCGAGGTCGATGGCGTCGGGCGAGACGACGCAATGCGTGCCCCACAAAAGCGATAGCCGCCGCGCCGTGTTGACGATCGGCGACAGGGCGACGATCGGCACCTGCGGCCGCTCCCGCGCGGCGCGCAGGCCGGTCGTGCCGGACGCCGTATAGCTGATGATCGCCGACAGTTTCAGCGTCTCGGCGATTTCGCGGGCGGCAAGCGAAATGGCGTCGGCGCCGGTCGCTTCCGGCTCCGAGCGCTGCGCATTGATGATGCCGGCATAGGTCGGGTCGGTTTCGACCTTGCTGGCGATGCGGTTCATCATCGCCACCGCCTCGACCGGGTAGGCGCCGGCCGCGGATTCGGCCGAGAGCATGATGGCGTCGGCGCCTTCGAACACGGCGATCGAGACGTCCGACACCTCGGCGCGGGTCGGCACCGGCGCGGTGATCATCGATTCCAGCATCTGCGTGGCGATCACCACCGGCTTGCCGGCGCGGCGCGCGGCGCGGGTGATCTGCTTCTGGATGCCGGGCACGGCTTCGAGCGGCATTTCGACGCCGAGATCGCCGCGGGCTACCATCAGTGCGTCCGAAAGTTCGATGATCTCGGCCAGCCTGGCGACGGCTTGCGGCTTTTCGATCTTGGCCATGATCAGCGCCCGGCCGCGCGCGATCTTGCGCGCTTCCGCCAGATCCTCCGGCCGCTGCACGAACGACAGCGCCACCCAGTCGACGCCGGTGGCCAGCACAGCATCGAGATCGCTGCGGTCCTTTTCGGTCAGCGCGCCGACCGGCAGGTCGGTGTCGGGCAGGCTGACGCCCTTCTTGTCGGAGATGCTGGTGCCGGCGACGACGGTGCAGACGATCGCCTGTCCGTCGCTCTCCACCGCCTTCAGCTCGAGCTTGCCGTCGTCGATCAAAAGACGGTGACCGGCCTCGACCGATCTCAGGATTTCCGGATGGGGCAGATAGACCCTGGTCGAGTTGCCGGGCTCGGGATTGTCGTCGAGCGTGAAGGTCTGGCCGAGTGTCAGCGTCTCCTTGCCGTTGGCAAACTTGCCGACCCGAAGCTTGGGTCCCTGCAGGTCGGCGAGAATGCCGATCGGCCGGCCGACCGCTTTCTCGACGGTGCGGATGCGACCGACAAGTGTGCGCATCAATTCATGATCGGTGTGGCTCATATTGATGCGAAACACGTCGGCGCCGGCTTCGAAAAGCTTCTTCAGCATGTCCTCGGAGGAGGAGGCCGGACCGATGGTGGCGAGTATCTTGACCTTGCGGCTGCGTCTCATTGACTGTTTGTTCCCGGGGCGGCTGGAACGCCCCCCGTTGCGGGGTCATCGGTCAGCTGGACCATCCAGCTTGCCTGCTCGCCCGTGTCATATTCCTGGAATCCGGCGCGCTGGAAGCCCCGGGCGACGCAATCGCTAACGCCGGCGATCTTGAACTCTTTTTCGGCCACGCACATGTTGATCGGACCATCCCAGCGCCCGCCGCGCTCGGCGTCTTCTGCATAAAGATAGTAAAATCTTGATGACAGCGGCCCTTCGATCAGCGTCTTGCAGCTCGATCCCTCGATGTGCCACCAGCCTTCGGTGATCCAGCCGGCCTTGGCGCGATAGCCGATGCCGACGCCGACCAGGTTCTGCGTGGCGTTGCAGACACGGAAATCGGCGCGCGCCGGCGAGGCAGCAACCATCGCGGCGAGGCCCACAGCGAAGGTCAGGAACGGCATGGCGAAGGCATAGCGCACACGCGGCCTGCCGGCGGAACCCATCCTGAAACCTCTCAAGAACCACATTTGCATCTCTCAACGCCCCTTTTCGGAAAAGTCCGGGCGCATGTCAACGCGCCCTTCCGCTCAATTCCAATCGATTTAGAAAGGCTCCGGCGCATGGTCTGTCGCCTTCTGCCAGATTTCCGCAGAAACCGTGGCCAAACGACGGCATTGCGTAATCGTCCCCTTCGTGGAATGACGATACCATCCTCCCCCGAAGCCAGCGAACAGACCATTTCCCGCCGATGACCCGATCCACAGTTTTCGCGCCTTTCGACGTCGTCGAAGGCGACCGCAAGCGAGGCATCGTGCTCCTGGCCGATCACGCCCGTCGCGACCTGCCGGAAGAGTATGGCAGCCTCGGCCTGCCGGCGGCGGAATTCGACCGCCATATCGCCTACGACATCGGTGTCGAAACGGTGACGCGCGAACTGGCCGCTTTGCTCGGCGTGCCGGCGGTACTCGCCAATTTTTCGCGGCTTCTGATCGATCCCAATCGCGGCGAAGACGATCCGACACTGATCCGCCAACTCTATGACGGCACCGTCATTTCGGGGAATTATCCACTTACCTTGAAAGAACGTGAAAGGCGGCTCGACCGCTTCTATCGACCCTATCACGATGCGGTCGGCGCCATGATCGCCTCGGTGGCGCAGGCTTGCGCAAACGCCCCCTTTATCCTTTCGGTGCATTCCTTCACCCCGTTCATGCAGGGGTTCGTGCGCCCTTGGCATGTTGGCATCTTGTGGGATCGCGACGACCGGGTGGCGCGACCGCTGATCGACATGCTTGCGAAGGACAAAAGCCATATCGTCGGCGACAACGAGCCCTATGACGGCGCGCTGCGCGGCGACACCATGTTCAGGCATGCCATCATCAACGGCTTCGCCCATGCGCTGATCGAAATCCGTCAGGACCTGATCGCCGATCGGCAGGATGCGGTCGCCTGGGCCGAACGGCTGGCGCCGATCGTTGACGCGATCAACCGCCGTCCCGATATACATCGGGTCAGACGATTCGGCTCGCGCACCGGGCCGCTCTAAGGAAGCCCAAGGAGGCCAAGAACACATGACCGAACTCAGCGACGAGCAGAAACGCGATTTCGAAGCCGCCGCCTTCCGCCGGCTGGTCGCGCATCTGCGTGAACGCACGGACGTGCAGAACATCGACCTGATGAATCTCGCCGGCTTCTGCCGCAACTGCCTGTCCAACTGGTATCGCGACGCCGCTGAGGCCGAGGGTGTCGATCTCAGCAAGGACCAGTCGCGCGAGATCATCTACGGCATGCCCTATGCCGAATGGCAGGCGCTCAACCAGACCGACGCCTCCAATGCCAAGAAGGCCGAGTTCGAGGCAAGACGCCCCAGGGATCACTGAGACCACGATCCCGAAAAGTGGAAACCGGTTTTCGGATAAGATCCTGGTCGAACAAAGCCCGACCAGATCGGCATCATCAACCTGGGTTCAAGCGAGCCGTTTGGCCCAAGCACTTTTCAAGAACGAGCGCTTGACTGAGGATTGAATCGATCTAATTTGCCGCGCGAAGCTATTTTTCGCATCGGATTCTACACGATGGACACGCTAAACCGCATGCAGACCGCCATTCGTGGGCGATGGGCCGTGGCGGCCATCTTCCTGGCCAATGGCTTTCTGACCGGCGCCTGGGCGCCGCAGATCCCGGTGGTGCTGACCCGGCTGGATATCAGCAAGTTCACGCTTGGCCTGCTGATCCTGCTGTTCGGCGCCGGCGCGGTCACAGCGATGACCTGGTGCGGCCACCTGATCTCCAGGCATGGGTCGCGCACCGTGCTGCGCTGGTTCGGTCTCATCGGCAGCTTCGGCCTGCTGGTTGTGGCGCTGGCTCCCAACGTGCCGCTGGCGGCTATCGCCATGTTCATCTTTGGCGGTTCGATCGGCGGCATGGATGTCGCCATGAACGCCAATGCGATCACGGTGGAACGGCGCTTGTCCCGGGCCATCATGTCGTCCTCGCACGGCTTCTGGAGCCTTGGCGGTTTCGCCGGCGGCGCTCTCGGTGGCCTCGCCATCCAGAATTACGGTCATCTCGCCCATGCGACGGTGGTGACGGCGCTCGCTTTCGCCGTGATTGCAGTGGCAGTCCGCTACCTGATTGCCGAGGACAAGCCGCCCCAAGCGTCCTCGGGGGTAATCGGGCATCGCAAATTTGCGCTGCCTGGAAATCCGCTGGTCTATCTGGTCGGGCTGATGGCGCTGATGACGATGATCTCCGAGGGTGCGGTGCTCGACTGGGCAGCGCTTTACCTGCAACAGGAACTCGGCACCGACCTCGCCGTAGCTGGTTTGGCCTACGCCGCTTTTTCCGGCGTCATGGCCGTCATGCGCTTCGTTGGCGACGGCGTCCGTAACCGTTTCGGTGCCGTGACGACACTGCGCGTCTCGGCGCTTGTCGCCGCTGCCGGCATGCTGGTGGCGGGTCTGGCGCCCTCGCCCTGGCTCGCCATCTCAGCTTTTGCCTTTTGCGGCTTCGGCATCGCCAATATGGTGCCGATCCTGTTTTCGGCCGGCGGCAACCAGGAAGGCATGTCGTCCGGCACCGGCATGAGCGTCGTCACCACAATGGGCTATTCCGGCATTCTGGTGGCGCCGTCGGCAATCGGCTTCATCGCCGAGCGTTCAAGCTTCGGTCCGATCTTCGTCGCTTTGTCGGGACTGCTGGTCGTCGTATTCTTGATGGCCGGGCTCGCTCACCGCGCCGAATTCGCGCCTGACGCGGCCCCGGCCGAATAGCGCTTCAACTCCTCGTAGAGGAAATCCGCGGCACGGCGGATGCGTACGCTGGTGCGCACGTCGCGGTGCATGGCCAGCCATACCGGCAGCGTCGGCAGCCCGAGGCCCGGCAGCACTGTCTCCACCAGCGGATCGCGGTCGGCCAGCGGCTCCTGGCCAAAGCCGATGCCGTTTCCCGACCGCACCGCCTCCCACAGCACAATTTGGTTGTCGGTTCTGAAGCGGAAGGCATTGCGGGTGAGCGGGACACCGAATTGGGCAAAGCCGCGAATGATCTCATCGCTGCGGTCGAAGCCGATCAGGTCGTGGCCGGCAAGATCGCTGGGTTCGCGCGGACGGCCACGCCGGTCGAGATAGGATTTTGCCGCGCAGGCGCGGAGCGGAATGTCTGCCACCTTGCGCGCCACCAGTTCGTTCTGGGCCGGCTTGACCATGCGGATAGCGATGTCGGCATCGCGGCGCAAAAGATTCTCGACCTGGTTCGACGCGACGATCTCGACCTCGATGCCGGGCTCCTCGGCGCCCAGCCGCGCCGTCATCTCTGGCAGGACATAGGCCGCCACCACCTCGCTGGCGGCAATGCGCACCGTGCCCTCGATCGCCTCGACCGATCCCAGCGCCAACAGCGAAAAGGCGCTCGCCTGCTCGCTCACCGCCCGGCCGCGTTCATAGAGCGTACTGCCGGCTTCTGTCAGGGCGTAGCCGCGCCGCCCGCGCCGGAACAGGGTGACGTCGAGCGCCTGCTCCAGCTCGGCTATATGGCGGCCGAGCGTCGGCTGGCTTGCAGCCAGCTTGCGCGCGGCAGCGGACAGGCTGCCGGTTTCCGCCACGGTGACGAAACTCTTGATCAGATTCCAGTCGATTTCCATTCAAAACTGAATATCATGTCGTCAGATTCAGTCAATTTCCATTCGTTTGCGGGCGGATCATATTGTGACCGTAACGCAAACACGGAAACGAAACATGACCAAGATCGCAATTCTGGGTGCCAATGGCCGGCTCGGCCGCGTGGTTTCCAAGGCCTTCATCGACGCCGGCTATGATGTCCGCGCCATCACCCGCAACGGCAAGATACCGGCAGAACTCACCGGCGCCACAGCCGTCGCCGGCGACGGGCTCGATCGCGAAGCGCTTATCCGCGCCACCGATGGCGTCGACATCATCTTCAACGGTCTCAACCCGATCTACACCGACTGGGGCAAGTGCCTGCCGATGGCCGAGAACGTCATGGCCGCGTGCCGGGCGAACCATGCATTGCACCTCGCTCCCGGCAGCGTTTACAATTACGGCTCGCCGATGCCGGCGGTCATCACCGAAGACACGCCATTCCACCCGACGACGGAAAAGGGCCGCATCCGCGTCGCCATGGAAGACCTCTTTCGCCGCGAGGCCGAAGCCGGCCGAGTGCGCACCATTCTGCTGCGAGCCGGCGATTTCTTCGGCGGCACCGGCACCGGATCGTGGTTCGATCTGATGGTGGCCGCCAAGATGGACAAGGGCGTCTATACCGCCCCCGGGCCGGCCGATCTCCTGCATGAATGGGCCTATCTGCCTGATATGGCCAAGGCTTTCGTCGGACTGACTGAGAATCTCGACAAGCTCGGCACCTACGAGGCGCTGAACTTTCCCGGCCACGCCGTTACCGATCTGGAGATCAAGGCCGCCGCGGAGCAGGCGCTCGGGCACACGTTGAAACTGACGTCGATGCCGTGGTGGATGTTGCGCGCCGGCAGTCCGTTCGTGGCGATGTGGCGCGAGCACGTCTCGATGTCCTATCTCCGCTTCGAGCCACACCAGTTGGTCTCGGCAAGACTGGAAGGCATCCTCGGTACGATCCCGCATACGCCGCTGGATAGGGCGGTGGCAGAAGCCCTCGATGATATCGGTGTGGCCACGATTGATGGCGTTTCGAAAGCTGCCTGAAAACGTGCGTTTCGAACCGAAGGCTCGGAAAGGACCATGCGCAAAATCAAATGCTACAGCGCTGTGAGTCCAAAAGGACGCGCAGCGCTGTAGCATTCGTGCACACCAAACTCCGGGTCAAATCCTGCCCATCAGCAGCAACACCAGCAGCACGATCAGGATGACGCCGACGATGCCGGAGGGACCATAACCCCAGGAACGCGAATGAGGCCATGCCGGCACCGCGCCGATCAGAATGAGGATCAGAATGATGATGAGAATGGTGCTGAGCGTCATGAGAAACTCCCCGCTTTGAGGCATTCCATGACAGGACAATGCAAAAGGCCGCTGGGTTGTTCCCGGCGGCCTTTTCTACCTGGGCTGAAGGGAGCGACCTATTCGGCGGCCTTCGGGAAGTCAATCGCCGGCTCGTCGTGCAAGCCCGGCCCTGCGGAGGTCTCCATAGTCACATCGGCTGGCGTCCCGCGCCGGAACACCCGACGGAAGAATGCATAGAAGCGGCTGTTCTTGCTACGCGTGAACACCATCAGCATCGACGGTGTCACCACCAGAGTCAGCAAGGTGGCGAAGGACAGGCCGAAGACGATCGCCGAGGACAGTGAAATCCACCATTGCGTCGACGGCGCGTTGATCGTCGTCTCGTGATGGAAGATTTCGAGACCGAGGCCGAAAGCGATCGGCAGCACGCCGAGGATCGCCGACACCGCCGTCAGCACCACCGGGCGGGCACGTTCGCGGCAAGTCTGCAGCACGGCGTCCATCTTGTCCCAGCCCTCTTCGCGCAGCCGGTCGTAGGTGTCGATCAGCACGATGTTGTTGTTCACCACCACGCCGGCCAGCGCGATGACGCCGATGCCCGACATGACGATGCCGAACGCCTCTCCAGTCAACAGCAATCCCAGGAACACGCCGACGGTCGCCATGACCACGCAGGACAGCACCAGCCAGACGCTGGTGAACTTGTTGAACTGCATCAGAAGCACCAGGAAGATCAGGAAGATCGCCGCGCCAAAGGCCTTGCTGAGGAAAGCGCTGGCCTCGGCGCTGTCCTCGTTCGAGCCGGCAAGCTTCCAGCGTATGCCGCTGCCGAGATCCACTTCGGCGACAGCCTGGCTGACCTGCTGCTGGACAGAAGCGACCTGCTCGCCGGCGGCGACATTGGCCTGGACGACCACGGTGCGCGCGCCGTCGATGCGGTTGAGGATGCCGACGGTCGGCTCGGGCTTGCGCACGACGAAATTCGAGATCGGCACCGACCCTTGCGACGTCTGCACCCTGAGGTCGTCGAGGGTCGACAGCGTGCGCCGGTCCTCGGGCAGGCGCAGCCTGATGTCGACGGCGTCGTCCGCACCGGCCGGCCGGTATTCGCTGAGCTTCAGCCCGTTCGTCACCAGTTGCACCACCGTGCCGACCGAAGTCGGGCTGATGCCGTATTGCGCCGCCTTGGCGCGATCGACGTCGAGCGCCCAGTCGACGCCGGGTGGCGGCAGGCCGTCGGAAATATCGATGACACCGGGCACCTTGGCAATGCGCGCGGCGACCGCGCGCGCCTTGTCGTCGAGGCCTTTCGGGTCGACGGCTGACAGCCTGATCTGGATCGGCTTGCCGGTGGGCGGGCCGGCCTCGGGCACGCGAACCTCGACGTCGACGCCGGGAATGCCCGCCATGACGCCGCGCAGTTCGTCCAGGATGGCGTTCGCCGATTTGCGCTCGCGCCAGTCGACGAACTCGTACTGGATCACGCCGACCACGTCTTCGGGAATGTCCTGGCCGCCGCCTTGCGTCTTGCCGACACGGGTATAGACCGATTTCACGCCCGGCCAGCCGAGAAGCCGGTTTTCCGCGGTCGTTGTGGCGGCATCCATTTCGGCGAGCGAAAGGTTGCCGCGGGCGTGCACGTAGAGCAGACCGTAGTCAGGCTCGACATTCGGGAAGAACTCGACGCCGGCGCCGTATTTCGAATAGGCAAAGCCGACACCGAACAAGAGGCCGACGGTGAGCAGAAGCACGGTGATGGGAAAGCGCACCGCCTGCTTGACCACGGCCATGTACCAGCCGTCGCGGTTGTCGCTCTCGTGATGCGGCGGCGCCTTGGCGAACAGGGCGCCAAGCGCCGGTGCAAAGACCAGTGCATAGAGCATTGAGGCCGAGAGCGTGACGATCAGCGTGATCGGCATGTATTTCATGAAGTCGCCGATGATGCCCGGCCAGAACAGCAGCGGCGAAAAGGCGGCGATGCGCGTCATCGTCGCGGCGATGACCGGACCGGCCATGCGCTTGGCGGCAAGCGCGAACGCCTCTGCCTTAGGCATGCCTTCGCTCATCCGCCGCTCGGCGAATTCGGTGACGATAATGGCGTCGTCGACCAGCATGCCGACCGCCAGGATGAGGCTGAACAGCACGATCATGTTGATCGTGTAGCCCATCATGGCCAACAGCAGGATGCCGATCAGGAAGGACGATGGAATGGCGAGGCCGATCAGCAGCGAGGCGCGGCCCGACAGCGCGTAGAGAATGACGATGAACACCAGGATCACGGCGATCATGACGTGGTTCTGCAGATCGCCGAGCAACTGGTTGACGAAGACCGATTTGTCCTGCGTGTAGGTGACGTGCATGCCTTCCGGCATGGTCTTTATGAAGGCATCGGACACGGCCCTCACCTGGGCGATCGTGTCGATCAGGTTGGAGCCGATGCGCTTCTTCACCTCGATGGCGATCGCCGGCTTGCCGTCGAGACGGGTCACCGTCTCGGCGTCCTTGAAGGTGGAGCGGACGGTGGCGATATCCTGGGCCTGCACCACGGCATTGGGGCCGGCGACGATCGGAAGCGCCGCCACGTCCTGTGGCGTTTCGATCAGCGACGGCACCTTGACCGCGTATTTGCCCTCGGACCCTTCGATGTTGCCGGCGGCGACGAGACTGTTGGAATCGCCGACCGCACCGATCAGCTGCTCGAGCTGCAGCCCGTAGGAAGACAGTTTCATCGGATCGATGACGACTTCGACGAGATCGTCGCGGGCACCCTGCAGCGAGCCCTCCAGCACGCCCGGCACTTCCTCGATGCGGTCGCGCAACTCGCGCGCCGCCATCGTCAGAACGCGCTCGGGCACTTCGCCCGACAGCGTCACGACAAGGACGGGGAATTCGGAGACGTTGACTTCGGAGACTACAGGCTCCTCGGCTGCCTGCGGCAGGTCGGCCTTGCCGTCCTGGACCTTGCTGCGCGTGTCCTGCAGCGCCGTCGCCAGATCCGTCTGCGGGTGGAATTCGACCAGCACATAACCGCCGCCCTGGAAGGCGGCCGAACGCATCTCCTTGAGCCCCTTGAGGCTCTTCAGCTTGGCTTCCATCGGCCGCAGCAGAAGGCGTTCCGAATCCTCGGGCGAGATGCCCTGATAGATCAGGCTGACATACATCATCGGAATCGGAACGTCAGGTTCCGCTTCCTTCGGTGTCGACTCATAGGCGACCGCACCGGCAAGGATGAGGAACACCAGCACCGAAATGGTCAGCCTGGCATTGCTGATTGCGAGTTTGACGATATCCATGATTACTGCGTCCCGGCCGTCGCTTCGCCCAGCAGCTTCTGAATGGTCGCCTGGTCGGCCTCGACCGGCTTGACCACTTCGCCTTCCTTCACCAGTTCCTGGCCGGCGACGATGATGCGCGCATCGGCAGGGATGCCGCCGAGCACCAGGCCGGTTGGCGTATCGTCGACCAGATCGATCGGGAAGAACACGACCTTGTTGTCCTTGTCGACGGCGCGGATGCCGAGATCGCCCTTGTCGCCGAGCGTCACCACGGAGCGCGGCAGCATGACTGCGTCGGTCGGCAGCGCGCTCAGCGCGATCTCGGCGGTCATCCCGGCCGGAATGGTGCCCTCGGGGTTGGGGATTGCGATCTCGACGCGGAAGGTGCGGGTGGCGGACGAGGCGTCGCGGCTGATATAGCGCACGGTGCCCTCGACATTCTGGCCGCTGACCAACCGTACCTTCGCCTTGTCGCCGATCTTCAGATAGCCGAGATCACGTTCGCTGACCTCGCCGCGGGCGATCACCGGATCGAGGCTCAGAATGGTCGCCACTTCGCCGCCCTGCATCACGGAACTGCCAAGCTCCACCGGTACCCGGTCGATGACGCCGTCGAACGGCGCCTTCACCTCGTTGCGGTCGAGTTCGGCCTGCGCGGCTTCCAGGTGCGACTGGGCTAGCGTCAGGTTGGAGCGCGCGGTATCGAGCTGCAGCTTGGGCAGATTGCCGGTTTTCATCAGCCGCAATGCTGCCTCGAGTTCGGCCTGACGCTGGACCAGAAGCTGCTTGGCGTTGCTGACAGCCGAAAGCTTTTCCTCGGCTGCCAGCATCAGCACGAGGTCGCCGGTCTTGACGCGCTGTCCCTGCTTGACCGGCAGCTTGTCGATGACGCCGGCGACGCGCGTCGCCAGGACCGCGCGCTTGTCGGCTTCGGTCAGTCCGGAAATCCGGATGGCGCGCGCATAGGTACGCCTGGGCGGGGTTATGGTCGCGACGGTGCGCAAGGTCGCCTTGGGCTGTTCTGCCTCACTGGGCTTGGCGTTGCCGGCGTCAGCTGCCTTTGGCTGCTCGACCTCCCCCGCTTTGGATTTGTCGGCGGCCGCGCTGCCGACGGACGAGAACTCGCCCGTCACCATCCAGGCAGCGAAACCGACAAGCACAACAATGGCAGCAAGCTTGTGAAACCTGTACTTCGGCATCGTCATTTTTCCAGTGCGCGGGATTCGGCCAGGCCGCGTCTTCTAACTCGGGCGCGTCGCCGATATGGGTGCGCGCAAGGCCGTGTTCAACTTGCCGTGATCGGCGAACGAGCTTCTACATCAAAGTTGCACCGCAATATAGTCAGAAATGTTGATGGGTAATACTTCGCTGGGCAGGATGCGGCCGCCGCCATGAGGCGCGCCGGACCAGCGCGGCCTTTTATTCTGCGACATAACACTCGGCGCAGCGCGGATGCGAAAGCAACCGGCAGACCGCGTCCCTCGGGCAAGTCTTGGCTGCATCGACCATCATCGGTGCCGTGCGCGGCTTGCCAGTGCCGTTGGTAAAGGCGCCAGCAAAACAGCATGGCAGCAGCTGTCAGCATGATGGGAATATTTCATGCAAAGGTCACCTCCTTCGACAAGGGCAGTGTCCGGATGCGCTTGCCTGTCAGTGCGAAGATGGCGTTGGCGAGTGCCGGTGCCGCCGGTGGCGTGCCGACTTCGCCAACGCCGCCCATCTTGTGAAAATTCTCCAGGATGGCGACTTCGAACGCCGGACACTGGGAGATGCGCATGGCGTCGTAGTCATGAAAATTCGACTGCTCGACCATGCCGTCGGCGAAAGTAATCTCCTGACCCATCGCTGCCGACAGGCCGTAGATGGCGGCGGAGATGAGTTGCGCCTCGATGATACCAGGATCGAGCGCGGTGCCGACATCGGCGGCGATCCACATCTTCTCGATGCGGATCCCGGACGGCGTGTCGGCGACCTGGACGATCTCGCCAACCCAACTGCCGAAGGACAGCGTGAACGCCATGCCCTTGGCCTTGCCGGCGGGCAGCGCCTCGCCCCACTTCGCCATTTCGGCGACCTTCTCGACCACCTTCACCGCTGCCGGATAGGCAGCCATCAGCATCTTGCGCAGTTCGACCGGATCGGTTTTCCCGGCGACGGCGATCTCGTCCATAAAACCCTCATGAAAGAAGCCGTTGATCGAGCAGCCGACCGATCGCCAGAAGCCGACCGGGATGGAGGCGGGCGCAGCAATGCCGCTGACCCGGTAATTCGGGATGGTGTAGGGCTGGTCGTAGGCTCCATCGACAATGGACTTGTCGGGGCCAAGCGGCGATATCGAGGGAAACAGCCGGCGCAAGGTGCTGGCTATCGGCGATGGCGAGGCGATTGCCATGCCGACGGCGACCGGCATGCCGTCGTCGCCAAGCCGCGCCTGGAATTTGCCGACCGAAGCCGGCCGGTAAGCGTCGTGGCGCATGTCCTCCTCGCGCGTCCAGATCACCTTGATCGGCCGGCCTGCGGTTTCCTTCGCCATCAACGCGGCACAGAGCGCAAAGTCCACCTCGATACGTCGGCCGAAGCCGCCGCCCATGAAGGTGGTGTGGACGCTGACCTTGTCCTGTTCGATGCCGACAGCATTGGCGCAAAGCTGCCGCACCAAAGTCGGCGCCTGGTTGCCGCACCAGATGTCGAGAGCGCCGTCCTTCAGCCGCGCCGTCGCGTTCATCGGCTCCATCGTCGCATGTGCCAGATAAGGCACCTCATAGTCGGCCTCGACGATCCTTTCGCGGGGCGCGTCCGCGAAGGCGGTATCGACATCGCCATCGTCGCGCATCACCGATCCTTTTGTGCCGAGCGCCTGCTTCATCACCTCGGAAATGCCGGCGCTGTCCGGCGGATATTCCGGATCGGCCCATTCGGCGTCGATCGCCTCCGCCGCCTTGAACGCCGCCCAGGTGTTTTCGGCGATGATGCCGAAGCCGTGGCCGTAATTCGTGTCGATCGGCACGATCTTGATCACGCCAGGCATTTTCTCGGCGTTGGAGACATCCGCCTTGACCGGTTTGGCCCAGAAGCGCGGGCTCATCTTGACCGTGCCGTACAGCATCTGCGGCAGCGTCACGTCGATGCCGAAGATCGGTGCCCCGGTGACCTTGGCCAGCATGTCGATGCGTTTTTGCGGTTTGCCGAGCAGTTTCCAGTCGGCTTTGTCCTTGAGCCTGATTTCCGCGGGCGGCGCCATCGTCGCAGCGGTCGCGGCGACCGCGCCATAGGTCAGCGACTTGCCCGACGCCTTGTGCAGGACCCTGCCATTGGCGGTTTCCAGCTCGGCGGCAGCTATGCCGAGTTTTTGCGCGGCCGCCGCAATCAGCATCTGCCGCGCGACGGCGCCTGCCTGCCGCATCTTGCCGAAACCGTCGAGCGTCGATGTCGAACCGCCGGTGCCTTGCAGGGCGAGGAATTTTCCGACCACGCCCATGCCGGCGCGCACTATTTCAGCGGTCATGCTTTCATCGAAGAAGGCGAACGGCCCGCCCTCTTCCAGCATCGCCGCATTGAAATAGGCGTAGGAGGCCGGGCCGTGCTCGACCTTGATCTGGTCGAGCCCGACATCGAGCTCTTCGGCAACCATGGCAGCAAGCGTCGTCGAGATGCCTTGGCCCATCTCGGCGCGCGGCGCGACGATGGTGATGGTGTTGTCGGCGCCGATTTTGACATAGGGGTTGAAGGTCGCTTCATCGGCCGCGAGGTCGCCTTCCAGCGGATTCGGAAAAGGCTTGCGATAATAGTAATAGCCGACGGCGACGCCGCCCGCGATGGCAGCGGTGCCGATGAGAAACGTGCGGCGGGCGATCTTTCCGACACTGGCCATGGTCAGATTCCCGCCGTCTTGAGGACGACCGCTCGTCTGATCGCCGCACGGATCTTCGGGTAGGTGCCGCAGCGGCAGAGATTGCCGCCCATGGCATCGTCGATGTCGGCATCGGTCGGGTCGGCAACCTGGTCGAGCAGCGCCACCGCGCTCATGATCTGGCCGGCTTGGCAGTAGCCGCACTGGGCGACCTGCTCTTCCAGCCATGCCTGCTGTACCGGATGCAATCTGCCTTCGGTGCCGATGCCTTCGATCGTGGTGACCGCGCCGGTGACCTCACCGACCGGCAATGAACAGGAGCGCACCGGCTGGCCGTCGACATGCACCGTGCAGGCGCCGCAGGCGGCGATGCCGCAGCCGAACTTCGGCCCGGTCTTGCCCATGAGATCGCGCAGCGCCCACAGCAGCGGCATTTCGGGATCGGCATTGACGTCGAATGCCCGCCCGTCGACGGTGAGGTGCATGGGGATACCCTTTGTTGTCGTCCACAGCCCGGGCAGGCCCGGTCGGCCATTCGCCCTTATACATCTTGACAAATTACGTCATTTTGTCAATAGAGCTTTTGCAGGATAAAGTCGCGCCATGATCGAGATCGAGGACATCGCCACCGACCCCAAGCGCGCCCGCATTCTGGACAGCGCGATGAAGGTGTTTCTGGCCTATGGTTTCGCCCGCACCACCATGGACGACATTGCGCGTGCCGCCGACATGTCGCGGCCGGCGCTTTATCTCCAGTTCAAGAACAAGACCGATATTTATCGCGCCATTGCGGTGATGCTGCTCTCCCGCTCGCTCGAGCAGGCGAAAACGGCACTCGCCGGCGAAGAACCATTTGCCGAGCGCACGATGCGGGCCATCGACGAAGCGCTGATCTCGATGACGCGCACCGTCCACGCCTCGCCGCATGGCGCCGAACTCCTTGACATGAAATCGAGTCTCGCCGACCTGATCGGCTGCTGGCGCAGCCGGTTTTCCGAGCATGTCGCGGCAGCGATCCAGAGCGAGGCCGGACGCAATGGCGTCGATCTCACCGCCAAGGGCTTGTCGGCAAAATTGCTGGCCGACATGCTGCTCGACGGGCTGGAAGGCATGAAGATGCGCATCAGCGATCCGGACGAGCAGCGGCGGGCTGCGGCCGTGCTGATCAAGGTGATCGATCTAGCCTTGCAAAAAAACTGACAAACAAAACGCCTCAGGCTCGGCGACGCGCTGCCTCGGGCTTCTTGCGTGCTGCAAGGAACTCCTTGACCCGCCGGCCCGGTGCCGGACCACGCATCGGCTTGAAGCCGTCGTCGAGCTCGCCTGAGAGGTCAAGCGTCGGCCGCTTGCCGACGGCGTCGTAATTCTCCTCCAGCCAGTCGCTGGCGGCGGTGCGGCCAAGGTCGCGCAGATAGGTCAGAAACGCCCATTCGGCATTGACCTTGGACGATGCCGACAGGTCCTTGAATGCCTCGTCGGCATCGATGCGGTGCATGCGGATGTCGCGGTATTCGCCATGCGGCAGCCGGCCGGCGGCAATCAGCTCCTTGATGAAGGCGATCGAGCGGAATTCGCGCAAGAGTCCGGCGTTGAAGGTGATCTCGTCGATGCGATTCTGGATTTCGTTGGCGCTCTTCGGCGTCCCCTCGCGGACCACCGGATTGATCTGCACCAAAAGCACGTCCTCGGTGGCAGTCGTCTTGAAGAACGGGAACAGCGCCGGATTGCCGCCATAGCCGCCATCCCAGTAGGGCACGCCCTTGATCTCGACGGCGCGGAACAGCTGCGGCAGGCAAGCCGACGCCATCACCGTGTCGAGATCGATCTCGCCATCGGAAAAGACGCGTAACTGCCCGGTCTCGACATTGGTCGCGGAGATGAACAGCTCCATCGATTTGCAGGCGCGCACATTGCCGAAATCGATCTCCTGTTCGATCACGTCGCGCAGCGGGTTGAGGCCGAGCGGGTTGGCGACATAGGGCGAAAACACCCGCGACATCGTGTCGAAAAACAGATAGCCCGGCGTGTTCTCGATCGACCAGTTGCCCCAGGCGACGTCCCACGGCATGCGCTGCACCGGGCTGAACCGGCCCTTCCGCGCCACCGCGCGCCAGAAATCGTCGAGCTTCTGCCGCGCGCCCTCGACGCCGCCGCGGACGAAGCCGTCGGCCAGCGCCACCGCGTTCATGGCGCCGGCGCTGGTGCCCGAAACCGCCGCGATGTCGAGCCGTCCGTCCTCCAGCAACTGGTCGAGCACGCCCCAGGAAAAGGCGCCGTGCGAGCCGCCGCCCTGCAGCGCGACGTTGATCTTCTTGGGCTCCTCCGCCTTGCCGTTTGTCGTCATGGCGTTGTCCTTGATCTAGAGAGCCATTGGATGGATCACTGCGCGGTCCAGCCGCCGTCGACCGAGATTTGCGTGCCGTTGATCTGCGCTGCCGCATCCGAGCACAGGAACACCGCGGCAGCGGCAACTTGCTCGACCGTGACGAATTCCTTGGTCGGCTGCCTGTCGAGCATGACCTCGCGGACCACCGTGTCGCGGTCCATCTTGTTCGCCTTCATCTGGTCGGGGATCTGCGCCTCGACCAGCGGCGTCAGCACATAGCCGGGACAGATGGCGTTGCAGGTGATCTTGTCGCGCGCCAGTTCCAAAGCGACCGTCTTGGTCAGTCCCATGATGCCGTGCTTGGCCGCGACATAGGCCGATTTGAACGGCGAGGCGACCAGCCCATGGGCCGAGGCGATGTTGACGATCCTGCCGCCGCCGGCTTCTCTCATCAGCGGGATGGCGGCGGCGATGGTGTGAAAGGCCGACGACAAATTGATGGCGATGATGGCGTCCCACTTCTCGACGGGAAATTCTTCCACCGGCGCGACATGCTGGATGCCGGCATTGTTGACCAGGATGTCGACCGAGCCGAAGCTCTCGGCTGCCTTTGCGACCAGCGCCCGGCATTCGGCCGGCTTCGACATATCTGCCTTGATGTAGACAGTCTTCACGCCGTGATGCTTGGCGATCGCATCGGTGACGGCCTGGTCGTCGGCCGTGTCTGAAAAGGAATTGACGACGATGTTGCAGCCATCGGCCGCGAGGGCATGGGCGATTGCCAGGCCGATGCCCGAGGTGGAACCGGTGACGATGGCGGTTTTTCTGCTGGGCAAGGCGAAATCCTTCATTACGGCGCCAACGGACCATATTGCAGTGCAGCATATATGTCTCGTGTGGCGCAAAAACAGCGGCACTCAGTGGCGATGACATGAAATTTTTGTCCTGAAAGAGGTCACCCTCACTCGAAGCTGTGCGCCTGAACAGGCCGTGCGAACAGTTGGTCAGCGTGCCCTGGAGCCACTTCGGGTGTTCGTGAGATTGCGTTTTAGAACGCAATAGCGGTCGCGCGGCACTCATTCCGAGGCGGAGATTTCTGACACGGCCTGCTGATGAGAGATTTCGGCCGGCCGGCCGGCGATCACGACATCGTGTCGAGTTTGCGCTGCATGGCGGCGATCTGTTCCTTCAGTTCCTGAAGGTCGTCGGGCTTTTCCGACGTCTCTTTCCTGGCCGGCTCCGCCGGCGCTGCGGAAGTGCCATTCGAGCCTGCCGGTGGGAAGGGCGTGAACAGGCGCATGGCGTTCTGGAACATCTCCATGTTGCGGCGCGTCTGCTCTTCCAGCGCCTTGATCGGCGTGGCGATCTTCATCATGTCCAGCGGCGACTTGCCCAACGCACCCTTCATCTGCTCGCGGAAGCGTTCCTGTTCCTTCGAGAAGGCGATCATCGACTGTTCGAGGAAGCTCGGCACGATCATCTGCATCTGGTCGCCGTAAAAAGCGATCAACTGGCGCAGGAACGGAATCGGCAGCATGTTCTGCCCTTCCTTGTTCTCCAGTTCGAAGATGATCTGGGTCAGCACCGGATGGGTGATGTCGTCGCCGGTCTTGGCGTCCTGGACGGTGAACTCCACGCCCTTCTTGACCATTTCGGCAAGGTCCTCGAGCGTCACATAGGTGCTGGTGCCGGTGTTGTAGAGGCGGCGATTGGCATATTTCTTGATGATAATCGGTTCGTCTTTCGCGGCCATCAGCATCCTCCCAGGACACCGGCGCACTTGAGGTAAGCTGCCGGTAACGATTGCGCCTTTTCAAGGATATGCGCAAAAGCGTTACAATTCCAAGCGGTTTGTGCAGTGCGGCATCAATTAATGCTGCACGGCGGACTAAAAATGCTGCGCAGCAATGGGCCGGCTGTATCCACCACGGATGCGCAACCTGCTTGCGGCGCATGGCCGGTATGCCCATTTCCGGTTTGACTTGGATCATTGAAAGGGCAAGAAAAGCCCTGACGATACAAACTGCGATACCAAAACCTCGATACCTCGAAGTGTGGAGAAGAACATGTCCGCTGCCATCGTTGTCGCCAGTGCGGCGCGCACGCCCGTCGGTTCCTTCAACGGCGCCTTCGCCGCCACGCCGGCGCATGAGCTTGGTGCCGTCGTCATCAAGGAGTTGCTGTCTCGTGCCGGTGTCGAGCCGGCGGAAGTCGACGAGGTCATCCTCGGCCAGGTGCTGACCGCGGCTCAGGGCCAGAACCCCGCCCGCCAGGCATCTATCGAAGCCGGCCTGCCGAAGGAAACCACCGCCTGGGGCCTCAACCAGGTTTGCGGCTCAGGTCTGCGCGCTGTTGCTCTCGGTATGCAGCAGATCGCGACAGGCGATGCCAAGGTGATCGTCGCCGGCGGGCAGGAATCGATGTCGCTGGCCCCGCACGCTCAACACCTGCGTGCCGGCGTCAAGATGGGCGACTACAAGATGATCGACATCATGATCAAGGATGGGCTGTGGGATGCCTTCAATGGCTACCACATGGGCAACACGGCCGAAAACGTCGCTCGCCAGTTCCAGATTACCCGCGAGGACCAGGACCAGCTCGCATTGGCCTCCCAGAACAAGGCAGAGGCCGCGCAGAAAGCCGGCAAATTCAAGGACGAGATCGTGGCCTTCACCGTCAAGGGCAAGAAGGGCGACACCATTGTCGACCAGGACGAATATATCCGCCACGGCGCCACGATCGAGGCCATGACCAAGCTGAGACCGGCCTTCGACAAGGACGGCACGGTGACCGCCGCCAATGCCTCCGGCATCAATGATGGCGCCGCCGCGGTGCTGCTGATGACCGAAGCGGAAGCCGCAAAGCGTGGCATCACGCCGCTGGCGCGCATCGTGTCCTGGGCGACCGCGGGTGTCGATCCGCAGATTATGGGCACCGGGCCTATTCCCGCCTCGCGCAAGGCGCTGGCCAAGGCCGGCTGGTCGGTCGGCGATCTCGACCTGATCGAGGCCAACGAAGCCTTCGCCGCCCAGGCCTGCGCCGTCAACAAGGACATGGGCTGGGATCCGTCGATCGTCAATGTCAATGGCGGTGCCATCGCCATCGGCCATCCGATCGGCGCCTCCGGGGCCCGCATCTTCAACACGCTGGTTTACGAGATGCGCCGCAGAAGCGCCAGGAAAGGCCTTGCCACGCTGTGCATCGGCGGCGGCATGGGGGTCGCCATGTGCGTGGAAGCGCTGTGAAGTCATCTGCAAAGCGCCGTGAGGACGGAGCGAGCAAGCCGTGAAACAGTCGGTGGCGAACAGGCTCCGCCGTTAGAGCGTTTCCGTTCGCCGCCCGCCGATCGAGAAAAAGGGAGGATATTATGACAAAGGTAGCACTCGTCACCGGTGGGTCGCGCGGCATTGGCGCCGCGATCTCGATCGGCCTGAAAACCGCCGGCTATCAGGTCGCCGCGAACTACGCCGGCAATGACGAAGCGGCGCAGAAATTCAAGGCAGAGACCGGCATCCCCGTCTACAAATGGTCGGTCGCCGACTACGATGCCTGCGCCGCCGGCATCAAGCAGATCGAGGCCGATCTCGGCCCGGTTTCCGTTCTGGTCAACAATGCCGGCATCACCCGCGACGCCATGTTCCACAAGATGACGCGCGAGCAGTGGAAAGAGGTCGTCGACACCAATCTTTCCGGCGTCTTCAACATGACGCACCCACTGTGGGTCGGCATGCGCGACCGCAAGTTCGGCCGCGTCATCACCATCTCCTCGATCAATGGCCAGAAAGGCCAGACCGGCCAGGTCAATTATTCGGCGTCGAAGGCCGGCGATATCGGCTTCACCAAGGCGCTCGCCCAGGAAGGGGCGCGGGTCGGTATCACCGTCAATGTCATCTGCCCCGGCTACATCGCCACCGAGATGGTCAGGGCGATGGACGAGAAGGTGCTCAATGAGCGCGTCATCCCGCAGATCCCGGTCGGCCGCCTCGGCGAGCCGGAAGAGATCGCACGCTGCGTCGTCTTCCTCGCTTCCGACGATGCCGGTTTCATCACCGGCTCGACCATATCAGCCAATGGCGGCCAATATATCACCTGAGGCGTCGGCCTGTTGCCGGTGACTGTTGCAGCCCGCTGCGGCAGCGCTATGCCATGGGAGAGGCTTGAACCAGGCCGTTTTGCATTGCTGGCATCCTGGTGCAGCGACTGCGTCGAACGATGGTCGTGACGCCGATTGTGCCAAAGCGGCGCGCAAAGGTTAACGGCGGGCGTGCGGCCTGTGCAAAACCCTGTTCCCCGCCGGTGGATAACAGGTGGAAAACCTGTTCACGATACTACATATGGGGGTGAACAAACCGGGAAACATGCTTCGGCGCCGATTCGTCGCCGTTTCGTTCCGGCTTTGAGCGCAGTGTTAAACGACAAAGGCTGAAAAACATCCCCAAATGGTTAAGGCGCGTTAGGAAAGTTTAATTATTTCAGAGTGTTGGATGACGCCGGCCGACCTGCATCGATCGTTCAGCGGCAAAGGTTAACGGCGACGTCAGCCCAGCATGAAACGGGCCAGTTCGGCGATTCAGCATGTGGTGAGACTCGCCGGCGAAAAATCCAGATGTAGCCGTGAACAAAACCTGAATCTGCGCGAGTCAGCGATTCGTAGCCGATTCGTTCCAGACTCGTTCCATCTGTTAAATCGAAACGGCGAAACGGATTATCGATGCCGACGGAAGGCTTCGAGCTGCCATCGGAATATTCTGCTTTCGCTTCACGCCCAAAATCCCTATGTGTCGGCAGTCACCCGCGCCACCACGGGGCGCGCTCCCGACAACGCGAGGCAGAGAGCCTTAATTTCCAGGTCAATGAACATCCAGCCGAAACACACTGAGCCACTGATCCTGTCAGGCCGCGACGTGACCGCTGTGCTCGGGCCAACCAACACCGGCAAGACCCATCTCGCCATCGAGCGCATGGTGGCGCATGAAAGCGGCATTATCGGCCTGCCGCTCAGGCTGCTCGCCCGCGAGGTCTACTCGCGCGTCTGCGAAAAAGTCGGCGCTCACAAGGTGGCCCTCATCACCGGTGAGGAGAAGATCCAGCCCGACGGCGCCAGATATTCGGTCTGCACCGTGGAAGCCATGCCGCGCGAGACCGACGCCGCCTTCGTTGCCGTCGACGAGGTCCAACTGGCCGGCGACCTCGAGCGCGGCCACATCTTCACCGACCGCATCCTGCATCTGCGCGGCCGCCAGGAGACGCTGCTGCTCGGCGCAGCGACCATGCACGGAATCCTCCAGCGTCTGCTGAAGGGGGTGTCGGTGGTGACGCGGCCACGGCTGTCGCATCTCGCCTATGCCGGCTCGAAGAAGCTGACCCGCCTGCCGCGACGTACGGCGATCGTCGCCTTCTCCGCCGACGAGGTCTATGCCATCGCCGAACTGATCCGCCGCCAGCAGGGCGGTGCGGCAGTCGTGCTCGGCGCGCTATCGCCGCGCACCCGCAACGCGCAGGTGGAGCTGTTCCAGTCGGGTGATGTCGATTATCTGATTGCCACCGATGCGATCGGCATGGGCCTCAACCTCGATCTCGATCATGTCGCCTTCGCCCAGAACCGCAAGTTCGACGGCTACCAGTATCGCAACCTGACAGCGGCCGAGCTCGGCCAGATCGCCGGCCGCGCCGGCCGGCACTTGCGCGACGGAACTTTTGGCGTCACCGGCCAGGTCGATCCACTGGACGAGGAACTGGTCAAGAAGATCGAAGCGCATGATTTCGACCCGGTGAAGGTGCTGCAATGGCGCACCGCGCGTTTCGATTTCGCCAACCTCGACGCGCTGAAGCGCTCAATCGAGACCAACGCGCCGGTTGAAGGCCTGACGCGCGCGCTGCCGGCGGTCGATGCGCAGGCGCTCGAACATCTGTCCCGCGACGAGGACATCCGGGCGCTTGCCACCGACGCCAGGCGCGTGGCGCTGTTGTGGGAGGCCTGCGCCCTTCCCGATTACAGGAAGATCGCCCCGGCTCAGCATGCCGACCTGATCGCCTCGATCTACATGGACCTTGCCAGGCATGGCCATGTCGATGAGAATTACATGGCCGAGCAGGTACGCCGCGCCGACACCACCGAGGGCGACATCGACACGCTGTCGCACCGGATCGCCCAGATCCGCACCTGGACTTTCGTTTCCAACCGGCCCGGCTGGCTGGCCGATCAGGCACACTGGCAGGAAAAGACGCGCGAAATCGAAGACAGATTGTCGGATGCGCTGCATGAGCGGTTGACGAAACGCTTCGTAGACCGCAGGACTTCCGTCCTCATGCGGCGCCTTAGAGAAAATACCATGCCTGAAGCCGAAATCAGTCCAACCGGAACCGTCCTCGTCGAAGGCCATCATGTCGGCGAGTTGCAGGGGTTCCGCTTCACCGCGGACCAAAGCGCCGGCGGCGAGGACGCCAAGGCGGTGCGCACAGCAGCCCAGAAGGCGCTTGCAGCCGAATTCGAGGCGCGGGCCGAACGCTTCGGCGCCTCGGCCAATGGCGACATCGCGCTCGGCTCCGATGGCACGCTGCGCTGGATCGGCGCGCCGATCGGCACGCTGGTCGCAGGCGACGAGCCGTTGAAGCCGCGCCTGGTGCTGTTGGCCGACGAGCAGCTCACCGGTCCCGCCCGCGACAAGGTCGCGGCGCGCGCCGAGCGCTTCGTCAATTTCCAGATCGAGTCGCTGCTGAAGCCGCTGGTCGACCTCAAGAACGCCGAGCAGATCACCGGCATCGGCCGCGGCGTCGCCTTCCAGCTCGTCGAGAATTTCGGCCTCATCAACCGCCGCGACATCGCCGAGGAGATGAAGTCGCTCGACCAGGAGGGCCGCGCCGCCCTGCGCCGGCTCGGCGTGCGCTTCGGCGCCTACCACGTCTTCGTGCCGGCGCTGATCAAGCCGGCCCCGGCCGGACTGGTGACGCTGTTGTGGGCGCTGCAGAACGACGGCAAGGACAAGCCTGGCTTTGGCGACGTGGTTCACGCGCTGGCCTCCGGCCGCACCTCGGTGGTCATCGATCCCACCTTCGACAAGACCTTCTACAAGCTGGCCGGCTACCGCAATCTCGGCCGTCGTGCGGTGCGCGTCGACATCCTCGAACGGCTGGCCGACCTGATCCGGCCCGCAACCAACTGGAAGCCGGGCCTCGGCCAGCGCCCCGACGGCGCCTATGACGGTCAGTCCTTCATGGTAACGCCGCCGATGATGTCGATCCTCGGCGCCACGGCCGACGATATGGAAGAGATCTTGAAAGGCCTCGGCTACCGGGCCGAGCCGAAGCCGGCTGTCGAGGTGAAGGCACGGCTCGAGGCACAGGACAATGTCGCGCGTGAAGCCGCCGCGGCCAAGCAGGCGGCGGAGGCACAAGCCGAGCAGGCCAAGGCAGCGGAAGCCGCGATTGCCGACGCAGCCGTCGAGACGCCGGCCGACAGTTCTGAGCCGGATGCAGTGGCAGAAGCCACGGCGGAGGCTCTCGCGGAACCCGCTACCGAAGCGGAACCTGTCGCAGAAGCTCAGCTGCAAACTCCGCCTGAGGTCACGGTAGAGGGTCTGCCTGCAGCTGAAGCCGCAATTCGAGAGGCAGCACCCGAAACCGCCGAGGTTGAGGTCGCACAGGCGGAGCCGGCTTCCGAAGCCTCGCCCGCAACGGCAGCAGTCTCGGCCGAACCTGCCGCGGCAGTGGAAGCCGCCACCGGCGAGGCTGCTCCAGTGGCCGAGAAAGAGGCCGAAGAACCAAAACCCATCCTGTTGTGGCGGCAGGGCCGCTTCGACCAGCGCCCACGCCACCGCCACCACGACAACCGGCCCCGTGACAGGGACAATCGCCCGCGCAGCCCACAAGCCGCGCGCGATGGCCGCAGCAACGCGCCGGCAGAGGCCGGGCAGCAGACCGGCGCACCGGGCGGCCGGCCCGCCCGTGAAGGACGCCGCGACGGCGACGGCGCCGGCAAGCCGCGCTTCGACCGCAGCAAGTTCAAGCCCAAGCCCCAGGGCGAGCCAGGCGAACGGCGCGAAGGCAAGCCGCAGGGCGAGCGCCCCGATCGTCGCGAAAGCCGGCCCGACTGGAAAGGCGGCAGGCCGGACGGCAAGAGCGGCGCGCCTGGTGGAAAGCCCGCGTTCCAGCCGAAGCCTCGCGAGGAGCGTCCGGTGCGCTTCGACCCGGATTCCCCCTTCGCCAAGCTCGCCGCGTTGCGCGACCAGCTGAAGAAGTAAGTTCGTTCGCTCCGATGGTCACTGATGCCCGCCAGCGCATCGACAAATGGCTGTTCTTTTCGCGTGCGGTGAAATCGCGCTCGCTGGCGGCGAAGCTGGTGGTGGCCGGACGCGTTCGCATCAATCGCGACAAAGCAGCGCAGGCCTCCGATCTGGTCCGCCTCGGCGACGTCCTGACCATCACTCTCGAGCGGCGCATCTTCGTCTGGAAGGTGCTCGGCACCGGCAGCCGGCGCGGTCCCGCCGAGGAAGCGCGCTTGCTTTACGAGGATATCTCGCCGCCGCCGGCACCAAAGGGCGAGGCCGTTCGCGATGCGATCCCCGCACTGCGAGATGCCGGCAGCGGCCGCCCGACCAAGAAGGAACGCCGGGAGACCGACCGGTTGTTCGGCGACGACGACTGACGCATAACCGGCTTTCGTCGCATCGCCGGCTGGAAATCCATTCCAGAAACACCGGCATCACAAGCAATGGCCGCCCTTGCAAGCGGCGGGCAAAGACGTTACCTCACCAAGAAAGCCTACCGCATCGGCCCGAAAATCGATATCGATTTTCCAAGCGCACGATGCGTGGTTTCAAAGTGTTACAGCGTACCTTGTGCGTCCGATTGGACGCCACGTCGCCCTGATAAAAGGGGACGTCCCGGAGCCGACCGATGACCTATGTCGTGACCGATAATTGCATAAAATGCAAATACATGGACTGCATCGAGGTCTGTCCGGTCGACTGTTTTTATGAGGGCGAGAACATGCTCGTCATTCATCCCGACGAGTGCATCGACTGTGGCGTCTGCGAACCGGAATGCCCGGCCGACGCGATCAAGCCGGACACCGAGCCAGGGCTCGACAAATGGCTGCAGATCAACACCGAGTACGCCGATAAATGGCCCAATATCACCGCCAAGAAGGAGCCTCCGGCCGATGCCAAGTCCTTCGATGGCGAGGCCGGCAAGTTCGAAAAATATTTTTCCCCCGAGCCCGGCCAGGGCGACTAGCGCTCGACCGCGAAAATCGAAATCGATTTTCGGAAGGACCATGCGCCAGATCAAGGTGTCACATCGTCCTTGCGCGTCCAAAACGGGCGCGTGGCACCGTAACGGCGACGCCGGTTTGATCGGCATCACGCGTGCTGACAGGCACCGCACGTTAACTGCCTTGACAGGCGGAGATCGCGCTTGACCTTCGCGCGTGCAGCAAAACCTTGATTCTTCCGACTTTTTGTGCTACACGAACCAAACATGCCGGTGACACAACGTCGATTTATGGCGCAAACGCCCCAAATCACTGAAAGGTGAATTTTTCAATCCGACCAGAGTGATCTGGGGCAGGCAGTCGCGACTATGCGATTTGCCGCCCTCGGCTTTTCCGGTGGGTTCGTAGTTGTGCGGCTAACGATCGGTACCCGATCGCGCGAGTTCGACCGGCAGAATGCCGGTTCCACACCAAGGAGTTCATGGCGTAATGGCAACAATCACCCCGCAGAAGAAGTCCAGCGCAGCGCGTCACGGTTTTAAGACGGGCGAGTACATCGTCTATCCGGCGCATGGCGTCGGCCAGATCGTCTCGATCGACGAGCAGGAAGTTGCGGGCCACAAGCTGGAACTGTTCGTCATCGACTTCCAGAAGGACAAGATGCGTCTGAAGGTTCCGGTCGCCAAGGCGACCTCTATCGGCATGCGCAAGCTGTCGGAAGAGGATTACGTCGATCGCGCGCTGAAGGTCGTGCAGGGCCGCGCCCGCGTCAAGCGCACCATGTGGTCGCGCCGCGCCCAGGAATATGATGCGAAGATCAATTCCGGCGACCTGATCTCGATCTCGGAAGTTGTGCGCGACCTCTACCGCGCCGACAACCAGCCGGAGCAGTCCTATTCCGAACGCCAGCTTTATGAGGCGGCGCTCGACCGCATGGCGCGCGAGATCGCGGCCGTCAACCGCATGTCGGAGACCGAAGCGGTGCGCCTCATCGAGGTGAACCTCAACAAGGGACCGAAGCGCGGCGCCAAGGCCGACAACGAAGAAGCCGAGCAGGAAGAAGCAGCCTGAGCGCTTCTCGCCTTAATTTGGAAAAACACGGCCTCGCGCCGGGTTTTTTTATTCCTAAGCTCGTCGCGTTTGACTGGATTCATGCGACGCGCTTTAGGTTGTTGTTGTTGTTGTTATGCATGTCGTGATCGCAAGACCACCGCGCGCCCTGCATTAGTGATCGTCACCCCAAACCGCTACGCACTTTTTGGGCGACATGCCTTAAATTTCGCCACCGGTTTCCTTCTCTGCCTCCTGCTTCAGCGTCGCGATAAACCGCTTGGTTCGCTGGCGCTCCGGATTGCTGAACAAAACCGCGGCGGGGCCTTTCTCGACGACGCTGCCGGCGTCGAGGAACACCACCTCCTGCGCGATTTTGGAGGCGAGGCGCAAATCATGCGTCGCCATCACCATGGTGGTGCCCTCGCTGGCGAGCTGGCCGAGCACGTCGACCACCTCCTGCGCCAGTTCCGGATCGAGCGCCGAAGTCGGCTCGTCGCACAGCAGCACTTTCGGCGATGGCGCCAGCGCCCGGGCGATCGCCACGCGTTGCTGCTGGCCGCCTGACAACGTCGCCGGCCAGGCGTCGGCCTTGTGCGCCATTCCAACCTTTTCGAGCAGGGCGAGCGCCCGCTCGCGCGCTCGCCCGGCCGGCCATTTCAACACCGTCACCAGCCCCTCCATGACGTTTTCGATCGCCGTGCGGTGCGGGAACAGCTGGAAATTCTGGAACACCATGCCGGTCTGCAGCCGCAGGCGCTGGATGGCCCTGCCGGGCACCTTGCCGCCGGGGTGGAATTCAAGCGCGTCGTCGCCGATGCGCACCGTGCCCGAGGTCGGGATCTCGAGCAGGTTGATGCAGCGCAGAAGCGTGCTTTTCCCACCGCCCGAGGGGCCGACAAGGGCGGTGACGCTCCCTTCCTCGATGGTGACGGTCACGCCCTTCAGCACGAGATTGTCACCAAAACGCTTCTCGATGTCGGTGAGGCCGATCATGCGCGCGCCTCCAGGAAGCCGCCATAGCGGTTGAGCCGCTTTTCCAGGCGCGTCTGCAACGCCGACAGCACCGAGCTCAGCGCCAGATAGAGAGCCGCCGCCTCGACATAGAGGATCAGCGGCTCATAGGTGGTGGCGACGATGCGCTGCGCCGCCTGGAACATCTCCGGCACCGTGATGGCGGCGGCAAGTGATGTATCCTTGACCAGCGAGATGAAGGTGTTGGACAGCGGCGGCACCGCGACGCGGCCCGCTTGTGGAAGGATAGTGCGTCGCATCGCCTGGCCCCAGGTCATGCCGATCGAATAGGCCGCCTCCCACTGCCCCTTCGGCACCGAGCCTATAACGGCGCGGATGATCTCCGACGTATAGGCGCCGATATTGAGTGTGAAGCCGATCAACGCGGCTGAAAAGGCGTCGAGCAGGATGCCGACCGACGGCAGGCCGTAGAAGATCAGGAAGAGCTGCACCAGAAGCGGCGTGCCACGGAAGATCCAGACATAGAAGCGGACCACGGCGACCAGCGGCTTCGGGCCGAACAGCCGGACGAGCGCTGCGACCAGTCCTACGAAGAGACCGAATGCGAACGACAGCAGCGTTAGCGGCACGGTGAAGATCAGCGCGGCCCATAGCAGCGTGGGCAACGAATCCAGCATCAATTGCAGCCAGTGCGGCACGAAAACTCCTTGCGAGATTGCCGCCCAAAAATCGGCCCGGCAGCATCGAGGCGCGACCATACGGTCGTCATATCACGCCAAAAGCGGCGGCCGTCAAAGACGGCTCGCCGCGATACTTGGCCGTACGGAACGGCAACCAGCCGGCTCCGGGAAATGCGCTTACTTCGAAACGTCCTGGCCGAAGTAAGTGTCTGCGATCTTCTGGTAGGTGCCGTCGGCCTTGATGTCGGCCAGCGCCCGATTGATGGCGGCGACCAGTTCCGGATCGCCCTTGCGCACGAGCACGCCGGAATAGTCTGCGTTTTCTTCCTGCGCGGCGATCTTCACATTGGCGTCGGGCTTGTGCTTCTTGAAATCGAGGAAGGACAGGCTGTCGTTGATGGTGGCATCGGCACGGCCGGTAAGAAGCAGCTGGATCGATTGGTCGAAACCATCGGTACCGACGAGTTCGGCGCCGTTCGCTTCGGCGAGCTTGCCGAAATTCGAGGTCAGCGACTGCGCCGCCTTCTTGCCCTTCAGGTCGGCAAAGCTCTTGATGTCGGTATTGTCGCCGCGCACGATCAGCACCGCCTTGGAAGCAATATAGGGATCGGAGAAATCATACTTGGCCTTGCGCTCCTCGGTGATGCCGACCTGGTTGATAACAGCGTCATAGCGCTCGGCGTCGAGGCCGGCGATCAGCCCATCCCATTTGCCTTCGAGGAATTCGGCCTTGACGCCGAGTCGCTCGGCGATCGCCTTGGCAATCTCGACGTCGAAGCCGACCAGTGCGCCCGAGGCATCATGATAGGTGAAGGGGGCATAGGTACCTTCCGTGCCGACCTTGAAGACACCGGCCTGCTTGATCTGATCGAGATTGGCGCCGGCATGGCCTGATGTGCCTGCCAGTACCTGCAGTGTTGCGGCGACGATAAGCGATTTGAGCCATTTCATTTTTCTGTGATCCCGTCATTGGCCGGCGTCCGGGGCCGGCGTCCGGCGCATTTGTGAGCGCCGGAAACTGACAGATGCAGCCTGGCGAAATAAGGAACCAGATTTCAAAAATGAGACACTTTCGAAATCCAATTCTCAAAACCACATCGACTCACGCCAACCGGCCGAGGAGCGACCGCCGCATCGAGCTTTCGAACAGTGCAATCCACGCGACATCAGCGGCGGAACCATTCGCGCGGGTGGCACGTTTGTTGGCTGTTGTAGGGCGCGGCGTCGCCAATTCAACCACGATGCCAGCTTAGGGGCGAGCGATCGCACCGCAACGCCCGGAACAGGGAGCGTGGCATGATGGAAGATACGGCAGGGCGAACCATGGTCCGCGCGGCGATGAAAGCCCCCTATCTCGAGCGCGACGAGGAGCATGTTCTCGCGCTGCGCTGGAAGGAAGACAACGACCAGCAGGCACTGCACCAAATCGCCATGGCGCATATGCGGCTGGTTATTTCCATGGCCTCGAAGTTCCGCCATTATGGCCTGCCCCTCGGCGACCTGGTGCAGGAAGGCCATGTCGGCCTGCTGGAGGCAGCGGCCCGTTTCGAACCGGAGCGCGAGGTGCGGTTTTCGACCTATGCGACGTGGTGGATCCGTGCCTCGATGCAGGACTATATCCTGCGCAACTGGTCGATCGTGCGCGGCGGCACCAGTTCGGCGCAGAAGGCGCTCTTCTTCAATTTGCGGCGCCTGCGCGCCCGCTTGGCGAACGGTGCCGAGCCGATCTCGAACACCTCACTCTACCGCGAGGTGTCGGTGGCGCTTGGCGTCTCCGAGGCCGACGTGGCGATGATGGACTCGCGCCTTTCGGCCCCGGATAGTTCGCTCAACCAGCCGCTCGCCGACGATGCGGGCGCCACCGAGCGAATGGATTTCCTGGTTTCGGACGATCCTTTGCCGGACGAAGTCGTGGGTGACACGATCGATGTCGAACGCCGCTCTATCTGGCTGAAAACCGCGCTCGGGGCGCTCAATGCCCGCGAGCTCAGGATCATCGAGGAACGCCGGCTGAGCGACGAGGGCGCGACGCTCGAAGCTCTCGGAGAGGCGCTTGGGATCTCCAAGGAACGCGTCCGCCAGATCGAGGCACGCGCCATGGAAAAGCTCAAGATAGCGCTGGTGAAGCAAAACCCCGAGTTTCTGGCGACCGCCGCCTAGGGTGTGTTGCGATTCAGGTTAGGACGAGTCGGAGTCGAAGACGGGCGCGAAGCGACCAACCAGGTGGTTTCCGAGAACCGGAGCGGAGCGTACAAAGTACGTGAGCACCGGCCTACGCCGGCCGTAGCCTTACTGCCGCGACCGCCGGCATCACCTGAATATCGACACACCCTATCTGTCGGTGATGATCTTGACCTTGTCGCCGGCCGAAACGGCTGCGCCGGGCGACATTGCATTGAGCACCCTGAACAGGTCGAGCTTGCGGTCGACGCCGACCATCTGCGCCGCGAGCGAACCCATGGTCTGTCCGGGCCGGACCGTGACGACGCGGATATGCAGCGGCTTCAGCGCTGCTTTTTCGGCCGCGCTCAAGATCCGGAACGAGCCGCTGACCGAGCGCGCCACCGCGTCCAGCGAGGTGCTGGCGGAGGGGGCTGCCGTCAGCAGCCGGTAGACCTGGCCGCCGGCGCGGATCACCGCGATGCCGAACTGCCAGCCCTCGGCGCTGGCATGCGCCGTCGCCGCCTCGTTGCCGTTGATTGTTTCCTGGCGCACGCTGCTTTCGTCGAGACCGGCCACCCAGCCGCTGCGGAGGTAGTCGGTCAGCGATCGGTTCCTGTCGATCGAGACGCCGTCGAAGCGGATCGCTATGTCGCCCGGCCCGGTTGCCGTCACCGCCGCGGCCGAGTTGTCGATGATGAAGCCGTCGGGCACCGAGAACGACACGCCGAGCCCCGGATGCAGGAAGGTTTCGCCACGCACATAGCCTTCCTCCGGCGTGTCGCCGTAGAGCAGCCCGTCTATGCCGGCGAGGAAGGCGTCGCGGTCGCGCGTGCCGACGCCGGGCGCGCCGAACTGGCGGGCATGGCGCTGCGCCAGATCGATGCGTTGCGGCGTGTTCGGGTGCGTTGCCAGGAAGTCGAGGCTGGCGTCGGTGGCGCCGCTGATCGAGCGGAAATCGGTGTAGGCCGACATGGACTGCAGGAAGCGGCCGGCGGCAAACGGATCGAAGCCCGCCTCGCCGATCGACTTGATGCCGATGCCGTCGGCCTCCAGCTCCTGATTGCGCGAGAACTGGGCAAGCCGCAGCTTGCCGCGGATCAGTGCCGCCTTGGCGGTCGGGCTGTCGCCGAGCACATCCGAGACGACTTTTGTCGCAAAGCCTTCCTCGGCCTCGAGCTGCTGGCGCTGCAAGCCGTGGTTTGCAGTGACATGGCCCATCTCATGCGCGATGACCGCGGCGAGCTCGGCCGAATCGTTGGCCAGCGCCAACAGGCCGCGCGTGATGTAGAGATAGCCGCCAGGCAATGCGAAAGCGTTGACGTTGGGCGAATTGAGGATCGTGATGCGGTAGGTCTGGCTCGGGTTGGCCGAAACCACCGTCAGGCTGCCGACGACTTTGGCGACCATGCGCTCGAGCTTGGGATCGGAATATTCGCCGCCATAGGTCGCGAGGATGCGCGGATGCTGCGCCTTGGCCATTTCGGCGACCTTGCTGTTGGCGGCAACATTGTCGACGGTGACCGGTTTGCTGGAAGGCTGGAAGCCGGATTCCTGAACGTCCGGAGGCGTGAACATCTGGCAGCTTGCCAACGCCATGGCAAAGCCGGCCAGCGCCAGGAAGCGCGCCAGCGGTTTCCTTCTCACTCTGTCTGTGCCGGTCGGCAGAACAGCTTCCTTTCGGCTCTCAGCCCATGGCCCGAAAATCGGGCATCGATTTTCAGATCATGCGCAAAATCAACTGCCACAGCGTCCTTCGAGCCCACGAGCGCGGATGGCACCGTAGTGGCAAATCACAACCTATGCCGGACCAGTATCGGAGGACTTAGCCACACTACTTTGACCATGGCAAGGAAACGCCACATCGCCTGAAGCCGGTTTGGCCGTAAATTATGTCCGCTTCCGGGCAACATCTCGTGATCCTGCGCCAAACGGACCAGCACCGATATAGCGCCGGAAGGCTTCCGGTCCAGCCTTGGTAAAAAAATCGGCGACAGTCCCGGTTGCGGCAACCGTGCCATTGTCCAGGAACACCATGTCCTGGCCGATACGGTGGGCGTCCTCCGGCTGATGGGTGACGAACAGCACCGTCATGCGTCGCTCCACATGGACGTCGGCTACCAGATCGAGCATGTCGTCGCGCAAGGCCGGTCCGAGCGAGGCGAACGGTTCGTCGAGCAAGAGAACCGGCCGGTCGCGCACCAGGACGCGGGCGAGCGCGACGCGCTGCCGCTCGCCGCCGGAGAGTTCGCGCGGCAGGCGCTGTTGCTTGCCGGCAAGGCCGACGCGCTTGAGCGCCCCGGCGATTGCGGCGTGGTCGGCCTCGGTCAGCCTGAGCGATGGCGAGCGGCCAAGGCCGACATTTCGTTCGACCGAAAGATGGGCGAAGAGATTGTTTTCCTGGAACACCATCGACACTGGCCGCGCCGAAGGCGGTTTGCCGCCGACATCGGCGCCACCGATCAGCACGCGGCCCGATCGCGGCGTCTCGAAGCCGGCCACCAGGCTGAGCAGTGTCGATTTTCCCGAGCCGCTCGGCCCCATGATGGCGGTGATCTTCGAGGCGGCGAACTCGACATCGAATAAAAACGGCGCTTCGCCATAGCTGAACGAGGCCTTTTCCAGCCGCACAGCCGTACCGTTTTCGCTGTTGAACATCATGATCTTTCTCCCCGTCCCAGCCAGTCCGCGGCCAGGACAAGCGCGAGACAGACCAGGCCGAGCAGCAATGCCAGGCCGGCCGCGTCCATCGTGCGGTAGCTGCCCATGCGGGCCAGCAGGAGATAAGGCAGCGTCTGCAGGGAGTCGCTGCCAAACAGGGCGATGACGCCGAGATCGCCGAGCGACAAAGCCATCGCGAACGCGAAACCGGTGGCGAGCGGCCGCCGCAGCGACGGCCAGTCGACCAGCCGGAAACGGTTCCAGCCCGAAATGCCAAGCAGCAGACAGAGCCGTTCGTGGCGTTCGCTCGCCGCATCATAGCCGGGGCGAATGGCGCGGATGGCAAACGGCATCGCCATCACCGCATTGACGGCGACGACCATGACAGGGGCAATGGCAAAGACGTCGCTGACGGAACGCAGCAGCAGGAACCAGCCGGCGCCGATGACGACGGGCGGCACGACGAGGACGAAGCCGGCGCCGGTATCGGTGGCGTATTCGAGCAGCGTCCTGGCGCCGACGCGACGCCTCAAGGCCAGCGCCCGTCGTGCCATGACCAGCGACAGCGACAGCGCCACTGAAAGCAGCGCCGCCAGCAAGGCGAGCACGGCGCTGGTCAGCGCCGCTTGCCACACCGCGCTCTCGCCGGCCAGCCGGCCGAGATCGGCGCCAAGGCCTGACGTCACCGTGGCCGCCATCGGCCCGGCGACGAACAGCAAAGCGAGAATGATCAATGCTGCGTTCAGCACGGTCTCGGCGGCGCCGGCCGAAAGATAGCGGCGCGAAGCCACCGGCAGGTTGGCGTCGCCGACGGTATTGGCGCCGAGCCGCATCAATGCCAGCACGACGACGAAGGTCAGCGCGATCTGCAGCACTGTCAGCGTCACCGCGCGGGCAGGATCGAAATCGAAACGCAGCGCCTGGTAGATGGCGACCTCCAGCGTTGTCGCACGCGGCCCGCCGCCCAGCGTGAGCACGATAGTAAAGGATGTGATGCAGAGCATGAAGACAAGCCCGGCGACGCCCGGCAGCGCCGCGCGCAGCGTCGGCCATTCGATCAGCCGGAAGGCGGGCCTGGCGCCCATGCCGAGCTGGCTCGCCAGCCGCCACTGGTCGGCCGGCACTGTCGCAAGCGCTTCGAGGAACAGCCGCGTGGCCAGCGGCAGATTGAAGAAGACATGGGCGACGAGGATGCCGGACAGGCCGTATATGCCCGGCCAGCCCTGACCGCCGATCGCGCTGAGCACGCCGGCAAAATAGCCTGCACGGCCATACAGTGCCAGAATCCCGAGTGCTGCGACGATGGCCGGCAGCGCGAGCGGCACGGCGAAGAGCTGCAGGATCAGGCCGCGACCAAAGAAGCGCGGATGCCGCGACAGCGCCCGCGCCACGAACAGCGCTGGCACGACGGAGAGCAGCGTCGACAGCAATGCCTGCCACAACGTGAATCGGGCGACGCGGAAGAGGTAGGAATCGAAGGCCGACGCGGCGCCGGACGGATCGCGGGCGCCTTCGACGATGAGCCCTGCGAACGCGCCGCCGATCAGCAGCGCAACAGCGGCAAGCGCAATTGTGCCGGCGGTGACGCGGGGGTCGGCAGGATATCCGGTACGCATGCCGCCCTGCCTAGTTCAACGATCGTCGAAGCAGAAAATATGGCTGAGGCCGAGTTCCCGGCGCCGTAGAGTGATCATCTCTCAATCACAAGCTACTTGCTCATCACCGACAGCCATTCGTCGACCCAGGCCTTGCGGTTGGCGGCGACCTCTTCGGGGCTTAACAGCAACGTCTTGTTCGGCTTGACGAGCTTGTCGAAAGCCGGATTGAGCGGCTTCTCGGTCTTGCCGGCAGGGAACATCCAGTTGGTCTCGGGAATGACATCCTGGAATTTCGGCTCGGTCATGAAAGTCAGGAACTGTTTCGCCAACGGGTTCTTCGCACCTGATTTGGTGATGCCGGCAACCTCGATCTGCAGATACGCGCCCTCGTCGAAGGACGCTGCCTGATAGCGTTGGGTGTTTTCGGCGACCATGTGATAGGCCGGCGACGTGGTATAGGACAGCACCATCGGCGCCTCGCCCTTGGTGAACAGGCCGTAGGCCTCGCTCCAGCCCGGCGTCACGGTGAGCACCTTTGCCTTAAGCTTGGCCCAGGCTTCGGGCGCCTTGTCGCCATAAACCGACTTCACCCACAACAGCAGGCCGAGACCGGGCGTCGAGGTGCGCGGATCCTGAATGACGATCTTTTCATCGGCATTGCCCTCGACCAATTCCTTCAGGCTCTTCGGCGGCGTCTTCAGCTTTTCGGTGTCGTAGACGACGGCGAAATAACCATAGTCGAACGGCACGAAAATATCGTCGCTCCAGCCGCCCGGCACCTTGACGTCGATGACGGCACTATGCGGCGAAAACAGGCCGGTGGCCTTGGCTTCCGCCGTCAGATTGGTGTCGAGGCCGAGCACGATGTCGGCCTTGGTCGCGGCCCCTTCCAGCCTGACGCGGTTGAGCAGGGCGACGCCGTCGGCGACCGCGACGAATTCGAGAATACAGCCGCATTCGGCCTCGAACGCCTTCCTGACCGCTGGGCCTGGACCCCATTCGGCGGTGAAGCTCTCATAGGTATAGACGGTGAGTTTTTCCTGCGCGGATGCCGGCCCGGTGCCGGCGAGAACGGTCGCCGCGAGCAGCACTGCCGAAACAAGTGTGTACAAAAACGTGCGCATCGGCGCCTCCTTCGTTGGCGTTGAAGGGAATTGAGGCGTCGGGTTGTCCGAAACGTCTAATCCCTCCGCCGGTACAAACCGGATCAGGTTCAGCGGGTTGGCAGGTTGCCTCTCAGCCGGTCCGCGAAGATCGCGTCCAGCACCCCGTTAGAGCGCTTCGACACATAGGCCCGGCCCATCTGCGGCGCAAGCGGAAGTTTGCCGGGCATCCAGACCGCGGCCTTCCGTTTCGCAAGCAGGGCTGGTAAGGGCCACGCATATGAGCAAATTCACCATCCTGCTTGGCGGCGACCTTATCCGCACGCCGCTGCTCGACCGCCAGGCCGAAGGCACGCGTGTCATCGCCGCCGACGCCGGCATCAGCCATGCCCGGACTCTGCGCCTGACGCCGGAACTCTGGGTCGGCGACTTCGATTCGGTGCCGGCGGATTTGCCGGACGAGCTCGCCGCCGTGCCGCGCCAGGTGTTTCCGGCAGAAAAGGACAAGACCGACGGCGAACTGGCTATCGCCGCCGCGCTCGAACGCGGCGCGACCAGCCTCGTGCTCGCCGGCGCGTTCGGCGGCAAGCGCACCGACCAGGCCTTCCTGCACCTGGCGCTCGGCGTCCGGCTGGCCGAGGCAGGGACAGAGGTGCTTTTGACCAGTGGCGCACAGGAAGGCGTGCCCTTGCTTCCCGGAAAGGCCGGCTTCGACTACGCCGACGGCACGCTGTTTTCGATTCTCGGCTTCTCCGACCTTGCCGGTCTGACCGTGACCGGCGCCAAATGGCCGCTGAACCATGTCGAGGTGGCGTTCGGCTCGTCGCTGACCATTTCCAACGAGGTCAAGGGCCGGCTCGAAGTCGCGCTGGGCAGCGGCCGCGCGCTGTTGCTCGCCCATCCATTCCCCCTACCTGAAAGCTGACATGGCGCCGCCGCTTCTCAATCTCGACGGGATAAAACTGACCTTCGGTGGCACGCCGCTGCTCGACGGGACGGAACTGACGGCGTCGGCGGGCGAGAAGATCGCTCTGGTCGGCCGCAACGGCTCGGGCAAGTCGACGTTGCTGAAGATCGCTGCGGGATTGATCGAGCCGCAGGATGGCGAGGTGTTCCGCCAGCCTTCGGCAACAGTGCGCTACCTGCCGCAAATGCCCGACATGGATGGTTTCGCCAGCGTCCGCGCCTATGTCGAGGCGGGGCTCGGACCCGCCGACGATCCCTACCGCGCCACCTATCTGATGGAGCATCTCGGCCTGTCCGGCGAGGAACGGCCGAACGATCTCTCCGGCGGCGAAGCCCGCCGTGCTGCCCTGGCCCGCGTCATGGGGCCGGAGCCCGACATTCTCCTCCTCGATGAGCCGACCAACCATCTCGACCTGTCGGTCATCGAATGGCTGGAGGAGGAGCTTGCCCGCACCTCTTCGGCGCTGATCGTCATCTCGCACGACCGCCGCTTCCTCGAGCGCGTGTCGCGCGCCACCGTCTGGCTCGATCGTGGCCAGACCCGCAGGCTGGACAAGGGTTTTGGCCATTTCGAGGAATGGCGCGACACCGTTCTGGAAGAAGAAGAGCGCGAGCAGCACAAGCTTGGCCGCCAGATCGTGCGCGAGGAGCACTGGCTGCGCTATGGCGTGACGGCAAGGCGCAAGCGCAACATGCGCCGGCTCGGGGAATTGCAGACCATGCGCCAGCGCTTTCGCGGCCATCGTGGCGCCGAGGGTGCGGCGACGATGGTGGCCAGCGACGCCGCCGAATCGGGCAAGCTGGTGATCGAGGCCAGGAACATCGAGAAGAGCTTTGGCGACCTCACCGTGGTCAGGGGTTTCTCGACCCGCATCCAGCGCGGTGACCGCGTTGGCCTGGTCGGCCCGAACGGCGTCGGCAAGACGACGCTGCTGAAGATGCTGACCGGCGAATTGAAGCCGGACTCAGGCACGGTGCGACTCGGCACCAATCTGGAGATCGCCACGCTCGACCAGAAACGCGAGGCGGTCGACCCGCAAGAGACGCTGGCGCAGTATCTCACCGACGGCCGCGGCGAGAACCTTGTCATCAACGGCGAGCAGCGCCACGTCGTCTCCTACATGAAGGACTTCCTGTTCAAGCCGGAACAGGCGCGCACGCCGGTGCGCGAGCTTTCGGGCGGCGAGCGGGCGCGGCTGCTGCTCGCCCGTGTGCTGGCGCGGCCGGCAAATCTTTTGGTGCTGGACGAGCCGACCAACGATCTCGACATGGAGACGCTGGAACTGCTGCAGGAACTGGTCGCCGGTTTTGCCGGCACCGTCATCCTGGTCAGCCACGACCGCGATTTCCTCGACCGCACGGTGACCAGCCTGATCGCGCCGGAAGGCGGCGGCCGCTGGATCGAATATGCCGGCGGCTATTCCGACATGCTGGCGCAGCGCGGCGGCACCAGGCTGGACGACCGCAAGGCACGGCCGAAGGCCGAGACGAGTGAAGTGGCGGCGGCAGCCCGGACCGAGGCAACGGCGCCGAAGGGCCCGGCGAAAAAACTGTCGTTCAAGCAGAAATTCGCGCTGGAATCGCTGCCCAAGAAGATCGACGCGGTGACCGCCTCGATATCACGGCTGGAGGATAATATCGCCGACCCGGCCTATTACGAGCGCGACCCGGCCTCATTCCAGAAGACCATCGCCGCGCTCGACAAGGAGCGCGCCACGCTGGCAGCGCTCGAGGAGGAATGGCTGGAACTTGAAATGCTGCGCGAGGAGATGGAGGGGTAGACGCTTCGCCGTTGCTCGAACACGACAATGCGCATACATTATGCGCATTCTGCGGAGGTTATCATGCGAAAGATAGCTATGAATGCGGTTCGTCAGCCAGCAAATCTGTCGATCGACTCAAAGCTCATGAAGGAAGCCAAGGGACTCGATGTGAATGTCTCGCGCGCCGCCGAAGCCGGTATCGCAGAGGCGGTGGCTGCAGAAAAAGCCCGACTATGGAAACTTGAGAATCGCGCCACAATAGAAGCGTGGAACGAATACGTCGAAAAGCACGGTATTCCGTTGGAAGAACATCGGCAGTTCTGATGGCACGCTATGATGTCTTCGCGGGTCGGGTCGAAGGCAGCTATTTGCTGGACGTCCAATCCGACCTGCTCGACGATTTTAAAACACGGGTGGTGATCCCGCTGCTTCCGACAACAATGACGCCGCCGCCGATGCGAAAGCTCCATCCCCTCGTCGAGATCAATGGGCGAAAATTGGTTGTGGCCACCCATCTGATCGCCACGGTTCCGGCCAAGGAATTGGGCGAAAGTCGACTGAATATCTCCAGGCATCACGACGACATCGTGGCCGCGCTCGACATGCTGTTCCAGGGCTTCTGAGCCGAAGGGAGGCTGGTGAGCCGGCCTCAGCCCGCCTCTTTTGTTTGCCAGGCCTTCAGCGCCTCGTCGAACACCTTCTCGCCGGGAATGCCCTTTTCCATGGTGAGCAGCGCCCGCCGTCCGGTCTTGTAGACGACCGGCACGTCGATCCATTTCTGGCCCCGCAGCAGGGTCAGATTGGCGTCTTCGTCCGGCTTTGTGTCGTTGAGAGCGACCAGGAAGAAGCCGTCGGCGATCTTGGCCGGGATGCCGATCAGTGGACTGCCGGCATCCTGTTCAGAGCCCTTCATGGCGACGCGCAGGATGTTGTCGACACCACCGCCGTCGAAACCATCGGGCGTCAGGAAAATCATCTCGATGATGTGGCTGGCCGGCAGCGTCTGGTCGGTGTTGCGGCGGATGGTCATGCGCAACTGCACGTCCTTGCCCGGAATGCTCGCCTCGGCGCGGATTGCCGGTTCGGGCGGCAGATTGCCGCCGGGCGATTCCTGCACCAGCGACCAGACGATGCTGCCGGGCTCGGCCGAGCCTTGCGCGGTGCTGGTGCGCTCCTCGTAGAAGATCGCCTTCTGGCCGACTGCCAGTGCGGTTTCCGCAGGCGCGGCTGTCGGTGCAGCACCCGGCGCGGCACCCGGGGCCGGCGCTGCCGGCGCGGCTGCGCTATCGGTCGGCGCCGCAGGCGCCAGCGTGGCGGCATCGGCAGGCGGTGTTGCGGGGGCCGCGCCCGGTGCGGGCACATTCGTGGCTGGCGTGCCGGCAGGCGCTGCAGGCGCAGGTGCGGCCGGCGGCGGCGTGGTCAGTGCTGCGACGGATTCGCCCTCTCCGATGCCACTTTGTCCTGAAGCGGGGCCGGGATCGACCTCACCGCCCTCAGGTGTCAGCCGCTGGGTGAACTTTGTGCCCTCGGCATCGGCTGGAGCCGCTGCGGCCGGGGCCCTTGCCGCAGCATCGGCAGCCGGCCGCTCGGCCGGGCTCGGCTTCACCAGCGGTTCTACGGTTGCGACCGTCGTGCTGTTGAGACCCAGCATGTTGCTGAACGCGTCCTTGTTCAGCCAGATGCCGTAGCCGCCGCCCGCGATGACGAGCAAGGCGACGACAGCGGCGATCAGCCCGCCATAGCTGCGCCTGCGCTCGGCAGGATGCTGAAAAGTGTCCGGCGCCGGCTCCTCGTCGTTGGGGAAGACATCGTCTCTAAAGCTATCGCTGTTCTCGTACGCCGCTGGAAGGTCCGCGTCCGAAGGCTCCGCATCGGTGTCCTCTGGAGGCGGTTTTTGCCAATTCAGCCCGGCTTTGGCGGCAGGTGCCGGCTGCCATTCCGGCTCGGTCTTGGCCGGCTGCCATGCCGGCTCGGCCTTTGCCGGCTGTCGGACATGGCTGGGTTGGTTCTTGTTGCGGTCGATGGAGGAGAAGATGTCCTCCAGCTCCGACAGTGGATCGGATACCGGCGCAGGCTTGGCGTAGCCCCGCTCGACGATGGCGATGGCATCTTCCAGAGTGCGCTTATGCTGGGCAACGACCGACGGCGCCAGCGGCGGTATGTTCTTCGCAAGCTTGTCCGCGATTGTCGAACGGGCCTTGTCATAGACCCTGGCGCGTATCTCCGGCGTCGGATTTCCAAGGCCGTCGAGCGTCTTTTTCAGAGCACCAACAAAATCTGCCATGCTTCAGTCGACCTGCATTTCGTTTCTGGGCCGGCCCCCGCAAATCGGCCGCGATGCCCGGAACAGCTTGGAATCTAGTCTTGAAACGGATCGGTCACAAGTATTGTGTCGTCCCGTTCAGGGCTGGTGGAAAGGAGTGCGACCGGTGCGCCGATCAGTTCCTCGATGTGACGGACATATTTGACTGCCTGGGCCGGCAGATCGTTCCAGCTTCTGGCGCCGGCGCTGGTGCCTTTCCAGCCCTCCAGCGTCTCGTAGACCGGTTCGACGCGCGCCTGCGCACCCTGGCTGGCCGGCAGATAATCGATCGCCTCGCCATCAAGGCGGTAGCCGGTGCAGACCTTGATCTCGTCCAGCCCGTCGAGCACGTCGAGCTTGGTCAGGGCGATGCCCTTGATGCCGTTTACGGCGACGGCTTGGCGAACCAGCACGGCATCGAACCAGCCGCAGCGGCGCTTGCGGCCGGTGACGACGCCGAACTCGTGGCCGCGCGTGCCCAGGAACTCGCCGATCTCGTTCTTCTGTTCGGTCGGGAACGGACCTTCGCCGACACGCGTCGTATAGGCCTTGGTGATACCGAGCACATAACCGATGGCACCCGGGCCGACGCCGGATCCGGCGGCCGCTTGACCGGCTACCGTGTTGGACGAGGTGACGAACGGATAGGTGCCGTGGTCGATGTCGAGCAGCGTGCCCTGCGCGCCCTCGAACAGGATGCGTTCGCCGGCGCGGCGCTTGTCGTCGAGGATCTTCCAGACGCGGTCCATATAGGGCAGGATCTCGTCGGCGACCGAAATCAGCTCACTCATGATCGCCTCATGCGTGACTTCGGCGTGGCCGAGCCCGCGGCGCAGCGCATTATGATGCGTCAGCAGCCTGTCGACCTTCAAGGGCAGCGTTTCCAAATCCGCCAAATCCATCACCCTGACCGCGCGCCGGCCCACCTTATCCTCATAAGCAGGGCCGATGCCGCGACGGGTCGTGCCGATTTTCGTTCCCGAATTGGAGGCGGCGTCTTCGCGGAATCCGTCCAGCTCCCGGTGCAAGGACAGGATAAGCGCGGTGTTTTCGGCTATTTTCAGGCGCTCCGGCGTCACCTCGACGCCTTGCGCCTTCAATTTCGTCACCTCGGCTACGAAGGCATGCGGATCGAAGACGACGCCATTGCCGATGATGGACAGCTTGCCTTGCCGCACCACGCCGGACGGCAGCAGCGACAGCTTGTAGACCTTGCCGTCGACGACCAGCGTATGGCCGGCATTGTGGCCGCCCTGGAAGCGCACGACAACGTCGGCGCGTTCCGACAGCCAGTCAACGATCTTGCCTTTGCCCTCGTCGCCCCATTGCGAGCCGACGACCACCACATTGGCCATGTTTCTTTTCCCTTGAGGCGCCGCTCCGAGCGGCTTGAATGGTTCGAAACGACAGGCTTCTATCGCATCGGCCAGAAAATCGGAATCGATTTTCGGAAAGCACGACGCGAACGTTCAAAGCCTTGAAACTCGTACTTTTGCGCGTCCAGGTGGACGTACGTCGTTCTATAACGTCAACACCCGGCGAGCGCGACCATTCTTTGCCGCCGAAAGCGCCCTCAGGCACAACAATTTTCGCCTTTGACATCATTTACTTGGGCGAACCACCACAATAGGTCGGCAATGACCCTGCCCACCCCGGCTGGAATTTCGCGATGCATCGAACCGCCTATCTGTTCCTGCTGTCCACCACCTTGCTGTGGGGCGGCAACTCCGTGGCCGGCAAACTGGCAGTCGACCATATTTCGCCGATGACGCTGGTCTTCCTGCGCTGGGTTCTGGCCGTTCTGATCTTGCTGCCGATCGGCTGGAGAACGCTGCGCGAGGACTGGCCGGTGGTGCGCAGGCATTGGTTGCTGCTTGGCGGGCTCGGCGCTTGCGGCTTCACCTTTTTCAACGCGATCTTCTACACGGCGCTCAACTACACGACGGCGATCAACGTCTCGATCGAGCAGGCGGCAATCCCGGTCGTCATCATCCTCGCCAATTTCGTGCTGTTTCGCCTGCGTGTGAACCGGGTGCAGATCGCCGGCGTCGCGCTGACGATCATCGGCGTCGCCCTGACCGCCAGCCACGGCGATCTGCGCCAGCTCCTCAAGCTGGATCTTAACTTCGGTGACGCCATCATGCTGATCGCGGTGCTTTGCTACAGCTTCTACTCGGTCGGGTTGCGGCTGAAGCCGGCGATACGCTGGCAAAGCCTGATGCTGGCGCTGTCGATTGCCGCACTCGTCACCTCGCTACCTTTCTTGCTGTGGGAGGTGGCTGTCGGCAAGGTCATCGTCCCCGATGCGCGCGGCTGGGCGATAGCGTTCTACACTGCGATCGGCGCTTCGGTCGTCTCGCAGATTTTTTATATCAGGGGCAACGAACTGATCGGCGCCAACCGGGCCGGCCTGTTCATCAACCTGGTGCCGATCTTCGGCACGCTGCTGTCGGTGCTGATCGTCGGTGAGACATTCCAGCTCTATCAGGGCGTCGCCCTCGTGCTGGTGCTCGGCGGCATCAGCCTGGCCGAATACAGCGGACGGAAAATGGCGATTTGACAGCCGGAAACCTGTGACAGGCCGTGAAAGAACTCTGTCGATATTTCGACGCCATTGTCGAAACGCCCCGTGGGCTTACAAAGCCCGCGGGGCGCCTCGCGCATGATTCAGGCGACGCCGACGTCGAAATGCAGCCGCTTGGCGGAGTCGATCGACTTGTGCGCCCGCACCTGTTCCAGCACCTTCTCCGGGAACGGCGCATCGAGATAGAGCAGCGCGATGGCATCGCCGCCAGGCCGGTTGCGGCCGAGCTGGAAGTTGGCGATGTTGACGCCGTTCTCGCCGCAGACCGTGCCGAGCAGGCCGATGATGCCGGGCGCGTCGGCATTCGTCGTGTACAGCATGTGCTGACCGACCTCGGCGTCGAGGTTGATGCCCTTGATCTGGATGAAGCGCGGCTTGCCGTCCGAGAAGCAGGTGCCGGCGATCGCACGCGTCTTGTGCTCGGTCTTGACCGTCAGCTTGATATAGCCGTCGAACACGCCCGATTTGTCGCGCTTGACCTCGGCGACGATGATGCCGCGCTCCTTGACCATGATCGGCGCCGAAACCATGTTGACGTCGGAGACCTGCGGCCGGATCAGCCCGGCAAGTGTGGCGCTGATCAGCGCGCGCGTGTTCATCGTCGCGGTCGAGCCGTCGAACAGGATCTCGACCTCCTTGATCGGATCCTCGGTGACCTGGCCGACAAAGGCGCCGAGCACTTCGGCCAGCTTGACGAAGGGTTTTAGGCGCGGCGCTTCCTCGGCGGTGATCGACGGCATGTTGATGGCGTTGGAAACGGCGCCCTTGATCAGGTAGTCGGCCATCTGCTCGGCGACCTGCAGAGCGACATTCTCCTGCGCCTCCATCGTCGATGCGCCGAGATGCGGCGTCGCCACCACATTCTCCATGCCGAACAGCTCGCTTTTCTCCGCCGGCTCGACCTCGAACACGTCGATGCCGGCGCCTGCCACCTTGCCGCTTTTCAACGCCGCGATCAGGTCGGCCTCGACGATCAGCCCGCCACGGGCACAGTTGATGATGCGCACGCCGGTCTTCATTTTGGCGATCGCCGAAGCGTCGATGATGTTGCGCGTCTTGTCGGTCAAGGGCGTGTGCAGGGTGATGAAATCGGCGCGGGCGAACAGCTCGTCGAGTTCCACCTTCTCGACGCCGAGCTCCTCGGCGCGACTGTCCGACAGGAACGGATCGAAGGCGATGACGTGCATCTTCAGGCCAACGCCGCGCGTAGCGACGATCGAGCCGATATTGCCGCAGCCGATGATGCCCAGCGTCTTGCCGGTGATCTCGGTGCCCATGAAGCGGTTCTTTTCCCACTTGCCGGCATGGGTCGACGCATTGGCTTCCGGTATCTGGCGGGCCAGCGCGAAGATCATGGCGACGGCATGCTCGGCGGTGGTGATCGAATTGCCGAAGGGCGTGTTCATCACGATGATGCCCTTGCGGCTCGCCGCCGGGATGTCGACATTGTCGACGCCGATGCCGGCGCGGCCGACCACCTTGAGCCTTGTGGCGGCGTCGATCAGCTTTTCGGTGACTTTGGTCGCCGAACGGATGGCGAGGCCGTCATACTGGCCGATCACTTCGAGCAGCTTTTCCTTGTCCTTGCCGAGATCGGGCAGGTAGTCGACCTCGATGCCGCGATCCCTGAAGATCTGCACGGCGGTGGTGGAGAGTTTGTCTGAGACGAGAACGCGGGGCATGGGCTTCATCCTTTGCGATTGGCACCCCTCCCCCTTGAGGGGAGGGTCGGCGCGAAGCGCCGGGGTGGGTCGTTGCGGCCGGACGCGGCCAAAATCTTTTCTTCTGGAAGGCGGACCGTTGAGTTGGGTGGAGGCGACCCCACCCGGCCCTTCGGGCCACCCTCCCCTCGAAGGGGAGGGATCAGGCGGCCGCCTTGAGCGACGCCTTTTGCGCGGCAAAGGCCCAGTCGAGCCACGGCAGCAGCGCTTCGAGGTCGGAAGTCTCGACGGTCGCGCCGCACCAGATGCGCAGGCCCGGCGGCGCATCGCGATAGGCGCCGATATCGTAGGCGACGCCTTCCTTGTCGAGCGCCGAGACGATGCCCTTGGCGAACGCCGCTTGTCCGTCGGCATCGAGCGCGGCGACGTCCGGGTCGGTGAAGGAAAGACAGACGGACGTGTTCGATCGCGTCGCCGGGTCGGTGGCCAGATGGCCGAGCCATGCGGATCTACCGACGAAACCGTCGATAATGGCGGCGTTGGCGTCGGCGCGGGCAATCAATGCGTCGAGACCGCCGATCGACTTCGCCCAACGCAGCGCGTCGAGATAATCCTCGACGCACAGCATCGACGGCGTGTTGATGGTTTCGCCCTTAAAAATGCCTTCGATGAGCTTGCCGCCCGAGGTGAGGCGAAAGATTTTCGGCAGCGGCCAGGCAGGCTTGTAGCTTTCCAGCCGCTCGACGGCGCGTGGGCTGAGGATCAGCATGCCATGCGCACCTTCGCCGCCCAGCACCTTCTGCCAGGAGAAGGTGACGACGTCGAGCTTGCCAAAATCGAGCTCTTGCGCAAAGGCCGCCGACGTGGCGTCGCAGATGGTCAGGCCCTTGCGGGCGGCCGGGATGAAATCGCCGTTCGGCACGCGCACGCCTGAGGTCGTGCCGTTCCAGGTGAAGACCACGTCGCGGTCGAAGTCGATTTTTGTCAGATCCGGCAACGCACCGTAGCCGGCTTCGATCCTGCGCACGTCGGCGAGCTTCAGCTGCTTGACCACATCGGTGACCCAGCCGGAACCGAAACTCTCCCAGGCGACCATGTCGACGCCGCGTTCGCCGAGCAGCGACCACAGCGCCATCTCGACCGCGCCGGTGTCCGACGCCGGCACGATGCCGATGCGATAATCCGCCGGAATTTGGAGAATTTCCCGCGTCAGCTCGATCGCCTGTTCGAGCTTGGTCTTGCCGATCTTGGCGCGGTGCGAGCGTCCGAGCGCGGCATTGGCCAGCGCCTCGACTGACCAGCCGGGGCGTTTTGCACAGGGACCTGAGGAAAAATTGGGATTTGCCGGGCGCAGTCCGGGCTTCGTATGGATCGTCATCGTGGTCTATCCTTCCAGATAGTGGCCCCTCGTTGGGGAGGGGTGGCCCACAGACGGCGATATGCGTTCAGGCTTCCGGCGTCAAGAGGAAAGTTTTTGTCGCTGACGGGATACTGGTCGCGTCCCACCGAAAAAGAGAACGACGGACCGAAGTCCGCCGCTGGCATTCCCGAGGCTTTCGCCGTGCCTACCAGAGATCGTAGCGCAGCCCGACCTTGATCTGATGTGAGTCGATCCCTTTGCGGATTGGAGAGTCATCCAAGTCAGCCAGGGTGGCATATTCGGCATCCGGCGACGACAGGTACTGGTAGCCCAAGTCAACGAAGACGTTCTTGGACACTTGGTACGCAACACCGGCATTTAGCGAATAAGCAAAGGAATACTGGGTTTTGTTGTCACGCAGGGCGAAGTTGTCTGCCGGGGTGTCAGCGTCGGCATAGCTCGCCGAAAAGCTGCGTTTGCTTCGAAAAAGGCCGACACCTGCGCCGACATAGGGCGTGAAGCCGACATAGGTTCCCAGGTCGACATAGCCGTTCACCATACCTGTCATGGCGGAATTTTTCACATTCGCGGAAGCAGCAACGGTTCCATCGTTGTATCTGACGTTAATCTTGTTGCCGGGCAGATAGCCGAGATTCACTTCGGCTCGAAGGTAGTCGTTTAGATGATATCCGAAGCCGATACTGGCAAAAACCGGATCCTCGCTTTCCTTATAACTGAAACCTGGAGGGGTGAAAGCGAAGTCCACATTCCTGTAGCTCTCTTCCGGCAGATAAGCGACATCGCCGCGCAGATACCATCCCGAACCGACTTCGACCGGCACATAGTCCGGCGCCTGGTCGACATAGATCGGCGGATCGTAGTCGGCGCCAAGCGCCTGCGACAACGGCGTCAGGGCGATTGCTGCAAGCGCCAGTGCTATGCGCGATTTGACTGTCATGATCCCCGGCTCCCGAAGGTGGCGCCATTCGCGATCGCGAGCGCCGTTTCAGGGCATTGTTAACCATAGTGGTTAAGTGGCGGTTAAGGATAACAAGGCGTTAGCGAATTGATTTTGATGCGCGTTGCCGCCACAACGAAAAAAACCGCCCGGCTTCTGCCGGGCGGTCCGCAACCTGCTCTCGAAGCGATTACTTGGTGTAAACCGGTTCGGGTTCGTAGGCGATCGGCTCCGGCTGCGCGCAGTCCGAGTTGCCGAACTGGTAGCGCAGGCCACCGCGCACTTCGTGCACATTGATGCCCTTGTCACGGCCAGGACCGACATTGCTGGCGAAGTCGAACATCTTGCCGCCCTCGATATGGCTGAAGCGGTAACCGAGATCGAGCTTGACGCGCTCGGTCAGGCAGTAGGAGGCGCCCGCCATGGCCGCATAGGCAAAGCGCCAGCCCTTGCCGCCGCTATGCTCAAACGTATCGTCGTCAATGGTGTTGTGCAGCTTATCCCACTTGACCCAGGCGCCGCCGATACCGGCGCCGACATAAGGCGTGATGCCGTGCCAGGTGCCGATATCGACATAGGCATTGGCCAGCAGCAGCAGCGCCGTATAAGACGACCTGTCGGTCGAAGTGCAGGGATTGATGCCGCAGAAGCCGCTGGTCGAGCCGCGGAAATCGGATTTGCTCATCCAGTCCGCGGTCAGGTCGGTGCGGAAGTGCCGGTTGATCTGGTAACCGACGCCGGCGCCGGCCGAGAAGGCGCCGTCCAGCTTGCCGCTGTCAAAGCTGCCGGTGCCGGGTGGGTCGCCGTAGGTGATGTAGTCGGCGCCGCGGAACTTCGACCAGTGGTAGTCGATGTCGCCGCGAATGTACCAGCCGCCATATTCGACCGGCTGCTCGTAGACGGGCGGCGGCGGGGCCGGCTCGACCACGGGCGGCTCGACGAAGTCGGCGGCGAACACTGGTCCGGCCACGCCCGCGAGCAGCGCGGCAAAGACGGCCATACTTGCTGTATTGAACATACTTGTCACCCCTGAGAACCCTCGGCACAGCGAACGCGTCCGAATCTGATTGGCTTCAGTCGTGGATAATGAATTGGAAAAGTTAAAAGCCGTTTAACCCTATCGCTTAACCATGAATCTCTAAATCTTTTAGGATTCTCGCGTTTTCCGCCAATGATTTGGCGTGCGGACACACGAAAAAAGCCCGCCGGAGGGCGGGCTTTTCAACCTGGCAAAAACTGGGGGATCAGGCGGCGCTGCGGGTTTCCGAAATGACCTCGACGATGTCGTTGACGACGGCCTCGACCAGTTGCTGATCGTCGCCTTCCGCCATGACGCGGATGAGCGGTTCCGTGCCGGACGGCCGGATGACCAGGCGGCCAGCCTGGCCCAGGCGGTGGCGTCCATCTTCGATCGCCGCCTTGACCAAAGCTTCCTCGAGCGGCTTGCCGCCGGAAATATGAACGTTCTTCAGCAATTGCGGCACCGGCGCGAACTTCTTCGACAATTCGCTGACCGGTCGGTTCTGCCGCTTGATGCAGGCGAGCACCTGAAGCGCCGAGACGAGGCCGTCGCCGGTGGTGGAAAAATCGGACAGCACGATGTGGCCCGACTGTTCGCCGCCGACGTTCAGGCCGTGCGCACGCATGTGCTCGACGACATAGCGGTCGCCGACCTTGGTGCGGTGCAACTGCAGGTTCATGTCGCCGAGGAAGCGTTCGAGGCCGAGATTGGACATCACCGTCGAGACGACGCCACCGCCGGCCAGCCGTCCGCTCTGATGCCAGGACTCGGCAATCAGCGCCATGATCTGGTCGCCATCGACGATCGCGCCGTTCTCGTCGACGATGACGACGCGGTCGGCGTCGCCGTCGAGCGCGATGCCGATATCGGCGCGCACTTCATGCACCTTCTTCTGCAGGCCGGCCGGATGGGTCGAGCCACACTCCTTGTTGATGTTGAAGCCGTTGGGCTCGACATTGATGGCGACAACTTCGGCGCCGAGTTCCCACAGCGCCTCGGGCGCCACCTTGTAGGCGGCGCCGTTGGCGCAATCGACAACGATGCGGAGGCCCGACAGCGACATCGACCGCGGCAGCGTGCGCTTGGCAAATTCGATATAGCGGTCATGAACGCCGTCGACGCGCTTGGCGCGGCCGAGCCCGTCCGAGTCTGCGAGCGCCAGTTCGATATCCTTGTCGAGCATGCCCTCGATGCGCTCCTCGATCTCGTCGGAAAGCTTGTAGCCATCGGGACCGAACAGCTTGATGCCGTTGTCGTAGTAAGGATTGTGCGAGGCCGAGATCATCACGCCGATGTCGGCGCGCAATGAGCGCACCAGCATGGCGACCGCGGGCGTCGGAATCGGGCCGAGCAGGAACACGTCCATGCCGGCGGCGCACAGGCCCGACACCATCGCATTCTCGATCATGTAGCCGGAAAGTCTGGTGTCCTTGCCGAGCACGACGCGGTGACGATGGTTGCCGCGCTGGAACGAAAGGCCGGCGGCCATGCCGACCCTCATGGCGATCTCCGCCGTCATTGGAAATCTATTGGCGCGCCCGCGAATGCCGTCCGTTCCGAAATAACTTCCTGCCATGCTAGTCAGCTTCCCGATGGTTCATTGCCGGCACGTCATGCCACACATTGGCCCGAGCCCTATCATCACAATTCATGATTATAGGGCACCATTCCTTAGAAAACTGTTGTCTTGTGTGTTTTGTGCCACGTCAGTGCTTTGATTTTGCCTGCCCTGGTTGCGCCAGCAGCGTTCAGAACCTTCAGACCGCATCTGGATTCTTTCATGTGCCAATCAGCGGCATCGAAGTCGGAACCCGCCGCGTTATTCTGGACTTGGCATTCAGGTCCGCCGCACTGGCCGACCCGCTCGGCCCGTCATGCGAGGCAGTTCCCGGAGAGTGGTACGCTCTATACAAGTTTTCCGTGCATATGCGCCCAGGAAATTGCCTAGGGGCAGGAGCTGGCAACGAGTTCATCCAAAATAATGCACTTTCCGAAGGGTTCTACGCCATTTGGCCTCTGGCGCAACCATTCGTTGAGTGCTATTGCTTGCTTGGTACATAACGTGAACATCAGAGGGAGAAGACACATGCTTATCCATCGACTTGCAACTTTGACGGGTCTTGCCGTCGTGACTTTATTCCTGGCAGCGCCCGCCAATGCGCTGACCATGGCTGAATGCAGCACCAAGTATAACGCGGCAAAGGACGCCGGAACACTTGGCGGGCAGAACTGGAACCAGTTCCGCAAGGCAGAATGCGGCACCGTCGCCGCCGCAACCGACGCCACGCCAGCCAAGGCGAACAGCACCAACGCTGCAACGCCCGATGCGGCCGCCGCAGCGACGACCAAGGCAGCGGCAACTGCCAACGCAGGCAGCGGCCTCAGCAGGGCGGAGTGCGGCGCCAAATATCGGGCGGCCAAGGCCGGCAACACGCTGAACGGCATGAAGTGGAACGACTTCCGCATGAGCCAGTGCGGTGCCAGTGCCTTCGACGACGACACCAAGCCGGCAGCCGATCAGGCAAGCCTCACCAGCCAGCCGAAAAAGCCGACCGTGACCGCTCCCCAGGGAGTGACGTTTCCGAAGGCGATCTCGGACAAATATAGCAGCGAAACTCCGGCCAAGGCCCGCATGTACACCTGCCGCGACCAGTACCAAGCCAACAAGGGGGCCGGGACGCTGGGCGGCCTCAAGTGGATCCAGACCGGTGGCGGCTTCTACAGTCTTTGCAATGCCGCGCTGAAGAGCTGATCGACATTAACATTCGAATATAGCAAGGCTCGCGAAGGTTCGCGGGCCTTTTGCTGCTGGCGGTGGCAGGCAGGGCCAGGATATGCCGTATCTGCGCTGCAAGCGAGGCGCTGTCGGCGCCGCTGCCAATCTCCCCCCTTGCGGGGAGATCAGCCCTCATCACGGCATCCGCAAACCTTCAACGTCTATTTCCCATGTGGAGAAGTCCCCGGCACTGGGTGAAGTGATTGAGTTTTTCAGGCCGCGATCGGCTGTCGGCACCTCCTGAACAAAAACGCCGCGTCCAAGCCGCGGCGTTTTCGAAATCAATCTCCTGAGCCGGACCCTAGCTTGACGGCTGAGGCTCCATGCCGCCTTCGGGCTCCGGGCCCTTCTTGCGGCGGCTGCCGGACTTCGGCACGGCCGAGCCCCGGCTCGGCGGCGTGTCGTCGCCGAGATCGCGTGCCGGCTTGTGGCCGGCGATCAGCTGCTTGATCTCGTCGCCGGACAGCGTCTCATATTCCAAAAGCCCCTGCGCCAGCGCAATCCATTCCTTCTTCTTCTTGGTCAGGATGGATTTGGCCGTCGAATAGGCCTCGTCGATCAGCCGGCGCACTTCGGCGTCGATGATCTGCGCCGTCTCTTCCGAGACGTTCTGCGTGCGCGCCACCGAATGGCCGAGGAACACTTCCTCCTGGTTGTCGCCATAGGCGACGTGGCCAAGCTTGTCGGAAAAACCCCAGCGTGTGACCATGGCGCGCGCCAGCTTGGTTGCCTGCTCGATGTCCGAGGAGGCACCCGAGGTGATGTTCTCCTTGCCGAACTTGAACTCCTCGGCGACGCGGCCACCCATCATGATGGCAAGGCGCGAGATCATGTATTTGTAGCTCATCGAATAGCGGTCGCCTTCCGGCAACTGCATGACCATGCCAAGCGCCCGGCCGCGCGGGATGATGGTCGCCTTGTGCAGCGGATCGGCCGACGGCACGTTCAGCGCCAGGATGGCGTGGCCGGCCTCGTGATAGGCGGTGAGTTCCTTCTCGGCCTGGGTCATCGCCGACGAGCGGCGCTCGGCGCCCATCATGATCTTGTCCTTGGCGTCCTCGAACTCGGCCATGGTGACAAGGCGCTTGTTGCGCCGCGCCGCCATCAGGGCGGATTCGTTGACGAGGTTCATCAGGTCGGCGCCGGAAAACCCCGGCGTCCCGCGCGCGATCACCTTGAGGTCGACATTGGGGGCCAGCGGCACGTTGCGCACATGCACCTTCAGGATCTTCTCGCGGCCGACGATGTCGGGGTTCGGCACCACCACCTGGCGGTCGAAACGGCCGGGCCTGAGCAGCGCCGGATCGAGCACGTCCGGCCGGTTGGTGGCAGCGATCAGGATGATGCTTTCGTTGGATTCGAAGCCGTCCATTTCGACCAGCAACTGGTTCAGCGTCTGCTCGCGCTCGTCGTTGCCGCCGCCGAGGCCGGCGCCGCGATGGCGGCCGACCGCGTCGATTTCGTCGATGAAGATGATGCAGGGCGCATTCTTCTTGGCCTGGTCGAACATGTCGCGGACGCGGCTAGCGCCAACGCCGACGAACATCTCGACAAAGTCCGAGCCGGAAATGGTGAAGAACGGCACGTTGGCCTCACCGGCGACCGAACGGGCAAGCAGCGTCTTGCCGGTCCCGGGAGGGCCGACGAGCAGCACGCCGCGCGGAATCTTGCCGCCAAGCCGCTGGAACTTCTGCGGATCACGCAGGAATTCGACAATCTCTTCCAAATCCTGCTTGGCTTCGTCGACGCCGGCGACATCCTGGAAGGTGACGCGGCCGTGCGCTTCAGTCAAAAGCTTGGCCTTGGACTTGCCGAAGCCCATGGCGCGGCCGGAGCCGGACTGCATCTGGCGCATGAAGAATATCCAGACGCCAAGGATGAGGATCATCGGCAGCCAGGAGATGAGATAGCTGAACAGCGAATTGGAACCGTCGGATTCGGGGCGCGCGTTGATGGTGACGTTCTTGTCCTGGAGTCTCGAAACCAGCGACGGATCACCCGGCGAATAGGTCTGGAAGCCGGTAGAGGTGTCGGTATAAGTGCCCGAGATGCGGGCGCCCGCGATGGTCACCGTCTTGACCCGGCCGGCCGCGACGTCCTGCAGGAACTGCGAATAGGGGACGTCACTCGCTGCTCCGCGCGTCTGCGGCGTCTGGAACAGATTGAAGAGAGCGATGAGCAGGACCGCTATGATCGCCCAGAGCGCGAGATTGCGATAATTCGGATTCATCAATTGTCCCGTTGGTGTCCGCCAGCGGACACGCGTCGTGAGAGGAAACTTGGGTCTAACATAGGGATGGCGCCCTTCATTGCCAAGCAGAACAGCATGTCGCGGTTAAGCTTTCGCCCATGATCAACCGGTAGTGTGGCCGCCGAAAGGCGGGGCAGGAAGTCGCGGCGCGCCGATCAGCGCGGCGACAATTCCGGCCAGCGCCAGGTCGAAGGACGGCAGGAAGCGGGCAAAGGGCGCGACGACCGGGCATACCGCCATTCCCGGCGACATCGGGCTATCGCCTGGATGTTCGCTTGCGCGCCACAGCACCGGCTCGGCCGCCAGAGCCGCGCGGACAAGGCTCGGCGGCGTACCGTTTTCAGCAATTGCCTGTCTTGCAGCACGCGCCGCGCCGAGCGGCGCGATCAAAACTTCACCCGGCTCGTCGCCCAATGTGATCCTCCGGCGACCGTCCCAGAGGGCATTGTTCACGGCAGGCGCAGCGGGCGGCAGGTTGCGGGTTTCGCGACGCAGGAAGATGCCGGCACTCCGCGCATCGACCACCGTCCGCGACAAAGTAGCGCAAAACGGGGCAGCCAAAATTGGGATTGTGCCAGGAGGTCCGGGCCTCAGCCGGTTGAGCAGCGCCTCGCTGCGAGCCTGACCGGGCAGAAACGCAACGCCGCCGACAGTCGCCAGCAGGATGCGCAGCGCATATACGGCCGCCGCCTCGTCGACGGCTGTCGCAAAGCCCGGATCGAGACGGACAAGGCCAGCGGCGGGCCTGCTGGCAAAGCCACTGATCAGCGCGGCGGCGCGATGGCCAAGCTGCTCGCGCTCCACCGCAGCCCGCGCGGCCAGCACCAACGCGTCTTCCCGCGCACCATCGCGGTCGGCAAGCGCTGCGCGGATACGCGGCCTCTCGAAAGCCTTGTCTTCATTGGTCGGGTCTTCGGCCCAGCCGACATTCGCGCGCCGCAGGACTTCGCGCAGCGCCGCACGCCGTGTGCCGAGAAGCGGCCGTGCGATCCAGATCCGCCAGTCATAGAGGGTGGCCGGTGCCATGCCGGCTAGACCTCGCTCTGGCTCTCGCGCCCCCTCCTGGCGAGCTTGCCGCATCAGCACGGTCTCCGCCTGGTCGTCGGCTGTGTGGCCGGTCAGGATAAGGCCGATACCTTCCGCCTGCGCCGCCTCGGCCAGCAGCCGGTAGCGTGCCTCTCGCGCGGCAGCCGGCAGGCCGGTCGACGGCTTGCGTTCGGACCAGACCAGGATGCGGTGGGCAATGCCGCGCCCGGCGCAAAGCCTGGCCACGGCCTGCGCTTCCGCTGCCGAGCCCGGCCGCAGAGCGTGATCGATCGTCACAGCCAGCAATTTCGTTGCCGGCGCGGTACGGTCGAGGTGATCTTTGAGGAGAAGGAGGAGGGCGGTCGAGTCGCTGCCGCCGGACACGGCCGCAACAGCGCCGCTGGTAAAGTCGATCTGCGAAAAAACCGAACGGTCAGGCTCGGTTTCGGGCATCAATGCATGTCGCCCAAAAGTGGCCCCGGATTTGGGGCAACAAGTCCTGGGGCAACGACATGCAGGAGAAAAACTAGCACGCCGCGAGCGCCCTTTCCTGCTTGACGCGTTCCTTGAGCGCGCCGGAAACGTTCGGATAGCGCTTGCCGATCTCGCCGAAAGTGGCGCAGGCCACGTCGCGCTGGTTCAATCCGACCAGCGACACACCGAGTTTCAGCAGCATGTCGGGAGCCTTCTTGGCCTTCGGATAGTCCTTGCTGGCGGCGAGGAAAGTCTCGGCCGCGTCGCGATACTTCTGCTGGCCGAGCAGCGACTCACCCAGCCAGTAATGCGCGTCCGCCGTCTTGGCGTCCTTGGGGAAGCGGGCGATGTGGTCGCGAAAACCCTGTTCGGCAGTGCCGTAGTCGCCCGACAGGATGAACTGATAGGAATTGCGGTAAAGCTCCTCCGGGTCGTCGGTGGCGGGCAGCGCCGCGACCACCGTATCGTCGGACTTGCCGGCCTGCGTGCCAGCGGCCTGGTCGCCGGGGACAGGGGCGGTGTTCTGCGCCGGTGCATGTGCCTGCGTGTTGCCCTCGATCACATTGCCGTTCTTGTCGACGGTGATGGTGCCGAACGTCTTCGGCGGCGTGCCCGGGATCACCGCGCCGGGTTCGCCTGTCGGTGATTCGACGATGACCTCCTGGCCGCCGGCGGGCGGTGTGCCCGCATCGGCCGGCGCATGCGTCGCCGGAGCCTCGGCGACGCTGCTGTCGGTGTTGGTGGTTGCGTCCGACTTCTTCTGCTCGCGTGGCTGCTGCGCGCCTTGTGAGCCGCCTTCCAGCTGCTGGAAACGGAACTCGTTATCTTCCTGCTGTTTGCGGATCTGCTCCTGCATCTGCAGCACCTGGAAGTTGAGCTCCTCGATCTTGCCGTTCATTTGCCGGAGTTGTTCCTCCAGCGCGGTAGTGCCGGTGCCATCCTGCGCAAATTGCACCTGATCCGGTTTCTTTTTTTCACCGAAAATGCCGAGCGTCGGCAGGCGCAAGGAGAAACCGCTTTTTTCTGTGCCTTGCTCATTGCCTACTGCCGGGGCAGCGACGCTTGATACGAGCAGCAACGCAAGCGTGCCGCTCAAGACCGATCTGAAATGCATGTGCCTCTCGCCGTGGATTGTTTGCCTGTTGCATGCCTTCCGATCGGAGTGGACCGTCAGGCGCCTCGGTTATTACCAAGGACGCAGGACTTCGGCCAAATTTTGTTTCAAGTCCCACATCCGGGCGCCGGACATGAAAAAGGCGGCCGCAGCCGCCTTTCCCACGTAGGTGTTGCATTTCTGCCGATTGGAAAATTACCGATCAGGAACCGGCGCCGCTGATCGTGGTGACGGCGCGGCGGTTCTGCGACCAGCAGGAAATGTCGTCGCAAACCGCGACCGGACGCTCCTTGCCATAGGAAATGGTCTTCAGGCGCTGGGCGGAAACACCCCTGGCGACGAGGAAGTCGCGGGTGGCGGCGGCGCGGCGGGCGCCGAGCGCCAGATTGTATTCGCGCGTGCCGCGCTCGTCGGCATGGCCTTCGATGACGATGGCATATTGCCTGTACTGGTTCAGCCATTGCGCCTGCCGCGAAAGCGTCGTCTGCGCGTCGGCGCGGATCGAGGACGAATCCGTATCGAAAAAGATGCGGTCGCCGATGTTGACGGTAAAGTCCTGGGCCGATCCGGGCGTTGCCGCCCCGGCGCCGCTGAGACCGAGATCGGCGGCGCTGTTCAGGTTCTTCTTCGAGGCGCAGCCGGCGATGGCGAGCAACGCCACCAGCGCGATCATCGCCGGGTTTCTGGTAAGTGCTGCGATACGGCCCATGCCGCCTCTCCTTCGCAATTCGAGTGATTTCGTTGATCGTCCAGTAACCACGTTTGGGTTAACCGGCGTTCAAGAAACACGGTTAAAATTTGGTTTCGGCTGCCGTCCACAGCCGTTTTGCCCAACGGGAATCCGAGGAGGCAACAATGCGCGCGGACCGTAGGCAGAAATGCGGCTGAAACGCGACCAAGCCGTGGAAAGTTGGAATTGAAGAATTGAAGAATTGAAGAATTGAGGAAAGAGGTCACCTCAGCTTCTCTCTGAGATTGACCAGCATTCCGTAAATGCGGGCATAGGATTGCAACCAGTCGTCGCGTTGCGCCTGGGTGATATACTCCAGATCGAACGCATACGAAATCCACGTCTCCACTTCACTGCATGACCCTATCGCCATCGAAATGAACCGTGCGAATTCGGGCTTGGAGCGGGTCTGTTTGGCAAAACCCTCAGCCAAATTGGCGCAGATCGCCTTGCTGGAACGACGTAGTTGATCGGCGAGCGCGTATTGCTCCATTTTCGGAAAAGCAAGCGTGGCTCTGTGTACCCCAAGGGAAACTGCATAGGCACGCTTATAGACTTCCAAATCCCTCGCGTGCTCGATGTAGGCCGCTGCCTTCTCCATCCTTCAGTTCTTCAACTCGTCAGTTCCTCAATTCCTCAATTCCCCTTCCTGCCTATTCCAGCAGCGGCGACCAGGCCGGGTCCGAAGCGAAATTCGAGGTCGGGATCGACTGTTCATTGCGGCCGGTGAGATCGACCGAAACGAGTTTCGGGCCGCCGGCTGAATCGCGGAAGAACATCAGCACCCGGCCGTTGGGAGCCCAGGTCGGCCCCTCCTGCTGGAAGCCGGTTGAAAGGATGCGCTCGCCTGAACCGTCGACGCGCATGACGCCGATCTGGAACTCGCCGGCGGTCTGCTTGGTGAAGGCGATGAGGTCACCGCGCGGCGACCATACCGGCGTCGAATAGACGCCGTCGCCGAAGGAGATGCGGGTCTGGCCAGAACCGTCGGCGCCCATCACATAGATCTGCGCGCGGCCGCCGCGGTCGGAGGTGAACACCACCTTGCTGCCATCCGGCGAATAGGACGGCGAGGTGTCGATGGCCGTCGAATTGGTGAGCCTGGTCGTCGAGCGGCTTCTCAAATCCATCGCGAAGATATTGGAATTACCGTCGTCGCGCAGCAGGCTCATGATCACCTTCTGGCCGTCGGGCGAGAAGCGCGGCGCAAAGGTCATGCCGGGAAAGTCGCCGACCAGTTCGCGCTGCCCGGTCTCGATCTGCAGCAGATAGACCTTCGGCTGGCCGCTTTCATAGGACATGTAGGTGATTTCCTGCCGGTTCGGCGAGAAACGCGGGGTCAGCACGATTGACCTGCCATCCGACAGGTAGCGGATATTGGCGCCGTCCTGGTCCATGATGGCGAGGCGCTTCTTGCGCGCGTTCTTTGCACCCGATTCGTCGATGAAGACGACGCGCGTGTCGAAATAGCCTTTTTCGCCGGTCAGCCGCTCGTAGATGGCATCGGCGATGATATGGGCGACGCGCCTGGTGTTGGCGTCGTTGGCGAAGAACTGCTCGCCCGACATCTGCTGGCCGGCAAAGGTGTCCCACAACCGGTACTGGGCGCGGACGCGGCCATCGGCCTCCTTGCTGACGCTGCCGGTGACCAGCGCCTGGGCGTTGATCACCTTCCAGTCCTCGAAGCGAGGCGTGGCATCCGGGTTGGAGATCTTTTCGATGAAGGCGCTCTTTTCGATCGGCGCGAACAGGCCGGAGCGTTTCAGATCGGCGCTGACGATGCCGGAAATCTCCGCGCCCAACGCATCGCCGCCCTGGAAATCGGTGATGGCGATCGGCAGCGGCTCGACATTGCCTTTGTTGACATTGAGCTCAACGAGCGCCCGCGCCGGCAAGGTGGCGGCGGCAGTCATGCCCAGCGCCATCGCTACGATCATCAGGAGCGGCTTGAGGATGGATTTCATATCTTCTCGCTTCTCTTCAATGTTTCTACGGGGCGCCAGGCTCATAAGCCCAGCATCTCCCTCGGATCGAACCTGACCCTGACGTCGGCCCAGATGTCTTGTTTGCCTGCGGGAACCTGCAGGCCGGCCACATCGCATTTCTGAACCGCGCGCACGGCACTTTCGTCGAACGGGCGGTTGCCGCTCGATTTTTCGACAGTAGGCCGGCCATCCAGCTTGCCGGAAGCGTCCAGGTTGAACTGGATCACAGCGACGAAATTCTCCGAACCCTCGAGCCCTACCGGCAGCGTCCAGCAATTACTAAGCTGGGCCTCCAACGCCCCCATCTCAGACTTCGAGAGCTTCTGACCCTGGTTTTTGTCCCCACCGAGCGATGCCTGCTGGGTCGAGCGCTTGGCGCCGCCGCCGGACGGCTTGCGCTTGTCGAGCAGCGCCGAAATCTCGTCGGCGTTGAACTGCTTGTCTTCCGATTTCGGCCTGGACGAGGCTTCCTTGACCGGCTTGTCGGCGTCCTTGCGCTCGGGCGCCTTGGCGCTTTCGGCCTGAGCCGGCTGCGGCTTCGGCCGCGCCTGCGGGGCGGGCGCCGAGTCCGGAAGCTGCGTCTCCTCGGTTGGCGGCTCCTTGGCAATCGCTTCGGCGACGGCGTCCGGCTTGACCTCAGGCTTCGGGTCGATGGCAGCGGTCTTGTCCTGCGGCGGCGTCGGCGCCGGCTCCTTGGCCGGAGTCGGCTTGGGTTCCGCCTGCTTGACCGGCTCGGGCTTGACCTCTTCCTTCGGCTGCGGCACCGGTGCGACCTCCGTCGCCGGGACAGGCTTCGGCTGCTCCTTCGGTTTCGGCACGTCCTCGGGCTTCGGCTTCTCTTTCGGCGTCGGGGCCGGCGGCGGCGCCTCAGCCTTGTCGACCGGCTGGGGCTTGGGATCCGGCGTCGGCGGCTTGTCGGTATCGACGCTGGCGTCGCCAACCGTCTGCGCGTCGGCCACGATGTCCGGGCGCTGGGTCGGCAGTGGAGCCGGCTTTTCGCTCACCGCAGCTTTCTTGTCGCCTTTCTGTATCTGCGCGATCGCCTCCATCGGCACGATCTCGACCGCCAGAGACTCGGCGTCGGACGCCGGCAAGGCCGCCGGCGCCGACAGCGTGAACAGGCCGAAGCCGATCGCGACCGCATGCAAGATCACCGATGTGGTCAGGCCGGTTCTCATCTAGCGTCTACTGATCCTGTTTCGGCAGTGAAAGCAGCGCGATGTTCTTGTAGCCGGCGTCCTGGATGAGACCCATCACTTCCATCGCGGCGCCATAGTTGGTAGTCTTGTCGCCGCGGATGAAGAGGCGCTCTTCGTAGCCGGTCTTGGAAATCGCCTGCAGCTTGGCGACCAGCTCTTCCTGCGGAATTTCGGTCTCCTGCAGGAAAATCTTGCCCGTGCCGTCGATCGTAATCGTGATCGGCTGGGTATCGGCGTTCATTGCCTTGGCCTTCGTCTCCGGCAGGTCGACCGGCACGCCGACCGTCAGCAAAGGTGCGGCGACCATGAAGATGATCAACAGCACCAGCATCACGTCGACCATCGGCGTGACATTGATTTCCGAGATCATGGCGTGATGACGGCCGCGCCGCCTGTGGCCGCGACCACCGCGTCCTCCGCCACCCGCGCCTACAGACATTCCCATGATTGTTCCTCAGGTCTTCTGCGCGACTTTTTCATCGATTTGGCGCGAGAGTATGGCGGAGAACTCGTCCGCGAACCCTTCCATGCGCACGGCGATCTTGCTCGCGTCCGACGACAGCTTGTTGTAGGCGATGACGGCGGGGATCGCCGCGAGCAGGCCTATTGCTGTGGCCAGCAGCGCCTCGGCAATGCCGGGTGCGACCACCGACAGGCTGGTATTCTTGGATGCCGCGATCGCCTGGAACGAGGTCATGATGCCGATCACGGTGCCGAACAGGCCGATGAACGGCGCCGCCGAGCCAGTGGTGGCGAGAAAGCCAAGCCGGCCTTCCAGTTTTTCCATTTCGCGGGTCAGCGCCAGGTCCATCGCCTTGTCGATGCGGGTCTGCAGGCCAAGCGGCGATTTCGCCCCCTTCTCGAAGCTCTTCTTCCATTCGCGCATGGCGGCGACGAAGATGGCGCCCATGCCTGACGTCTTGCGGTCGGCGAGCGTGCGATAGAGCTCTTCCAGCGACTGCCCGGACCAGAACACCTGTTCGAAGCGATTGAGCGCGAGCCGCATGCGGCCATAGGCGACGAGCTTGTCGACGATGATCGCCCAGGTCCAGATCGAGGCGCAGAGCAGCCCGATCATGACCAGCTTGACCACCCAGCCGGCCTGCGTGAACAGCGCCCAAATCGACAAATGCGCGCCCGGTTCGGCGAGTGCGATATTTTCCATGGTTACGTCCTTAAGAATTTTCCGGGCACGGCTGGCGGCTGGCCCATAGGCATCCCTTGTAATCCGTTCGCGCAAAGCTTGCGGAATAACCCCAAAATGCACCGTAGGCGGCCTTTTCAGGGCAAATCTTGGTGAAAGGAAGGCGCTGGATTCCTCCAATCTTCACCACTCTCTTCATGAACCGTTATGGTTAAGGATGGGTTAGGACGCACAGCGCGGCGCATTGCCGCGCCTTGGGCGAGTTGTGTGGCATCGTCAGCTGATCATTGGGATCGGTAAGTTACCGATTTGAACTACAGGTTTGCCTTGGGCATGAAGATTGCGATCCATTCCTTCGGAAAGCGCCGTGGCCGGCCGTTCTCGCCAATGATCGCCGCCTCGACGCGCGCCTCGACCAGCACCTCGCTGCCGCGCTTCAGCTGCTGCGCCATGAAGATGCGGGCGCCCGAAATGTCCTCGGTGCGCGTCTCGATGGTCAAGACATCGTCCATGCGGGCGGAGCCGCGAAAGTCGATCTCCATGCGCCGCACCACCCAGACTATTCTTTCGCCATGCTTTCCGTCGGCAAGCTCGGTGTGGTGGACGCCGGCAAGCCTGAGATAATCGGAACGGCCGCGCTCGAAAAATTCGAGATAGCGCGCGTGATAGACGACGCCGGAGAAATCGGTGTCGGCATAGTAAACCCGCGCCATCAGCCGGTGGCCGAATTCGGTCAGCGCGCCGGAAAGTCCGGCGCAGAGCGCCGCCGATTCACCATGATCGTCCATCGCGCTTTCCTTTTTTGGCCTGGCCGGGCACCTAAAGCGCGACGCGGTTCAGGTTCCGGGCGCGTCGTTGTCCCAAAACCGCTACACAGTTTTGGGCGACACGCATTAACTTGGCGCATGAACCCGATGGCACTGTTGACGGCGATGATCAAGACCTTGATGGCAGCGCTGCTTGCGCTGGCCGCGCTGGTGCCGCCGGGCCAGGCGGCGAGCTTTATGATGAAGCGCGGCCTCAATCTCGACCAATGGACGACATGGCCGGGCGAGGACAAATGGGGCGACCGGCGGGCAATCCTGCCCTATCCGGAATGGCGCAAATTCCTCAACGACGACGACCTCAAGGCGCTGAAGAGCGCCGGCTTCGATTTCCTGCGCATGCCCGTCGATCCGTCGCCGTTCCTGTCCGGCGAGACGCTGGCGCTGCGCGACGAGCTCTATGCCAGCGTGCTGGCCTCGGTGCGCATGATCAATCGCGCCGGCTTGAAGGTGATCGTCGACATGCACCTGATCCCCAGCGGCAGCAGCCGCAAGATCGGCATGGGCGAGGTGATGGACGATCCACAAATGTTCGACGCCTATGTCGAAATGGTGCGCAAGATGGCGCGCACGCTGGCCGATGAGGATCCGCGCCAAGTCGCTTTCGAACCGATGAACGAGCCGGTCATCGACTGCGACGCCGACGGCACCGGCCTGTGGCCGGAGCGCCAGCAGAAACTGTTCGCGGCGGCGCGTTCGTCAGCCACCAGGCTCACCCTGATCCTGACCGGCGCCTGCTATTCCAATGCGGTATCGCTGGCAAAGATCGATCCGAAGGCGATCCCCGACGACAACATCATCTGGACCTTTCACTCCTACGACCCATTCCTGCTGACCCATCAGGGCGCGACCTGGGCCGGCGACTTCATCCCCTATGTCACCGGCCTGCCCTATCCGCTCAGCGCCGTCCCGCGCGCCCAGTTGGATGCTGCGCTCGATACGATCCGCGCAAGGATCAAGGCCGAGGCGCCATGGGCGCGCCAGAGCGGCCTGCTTGCCTATCTCGACGAGCAGGTCGCCAGCCTGGACACGGACGAGGAGCTGCGCGAGACGATGGAGGCGCCGTTCACCAGGGTCGAGGCCTGGGCAAAGGCCAACGGCATCAAACCGGAGAACATCACGCTCGGCGAATTCGGCATGATCCGCCAGGAATACGGCAATGCCTACGTGATGCCGGCCGAATACCGTGCCGCTTATGTCAGGGACATGATCGCGCGCGCCGAAGCCCATGGCTTCGCATGGTCGGTCTGGAGCCATGGCGGCGCCTTCGGCATCGTCGACGCTTTTGACGGCGACAAGGCCGAGCCGGATGTGATGGATGCGATCAGGTCACTTCATTGAAGCGCCGAACCCAATTCGATCGAGAGAATCTCTGGTCGCATCCCGAAACGCACCGGCAGGATGCTGAAGCCGAGACCTCCGGAGACGATCAGGTTGCGGTTCTCGTCCACGACATGGCCATAGGCAAAACGGTTGCCGAAGCGGGATGGCACGACCGGAGAATAGCCGAGTAATCGCACCTGTCCACCATGGGTATGACCCGAAAGGGTCAACGATACCCGTGATGGGACCTTCGGGAAAATGTCCGGCTCATGTGCCAGCAGGATAACAGGAGCCTTGTCGCTCACCTTTGCCAGCGTGCCGTGCAGGGTCGTCCAGTCCTGTGAACCTGCTGCGGCCCCAGGCCTTGCCCGGCCGCAGCGCAAGTTGGTCCGCAAGTCCGGCGACCCAGAAGCCATGCCCGTCTTTTTCCAGGCGCACCACATCGTTTTCCAGGACCGGTATGCCGGCGCTCTCGAGCGCCCGGCGCGCCACCGTCGGCCCCAACTCGGCCTTCTGCGCGGAAAGGTCCTCCCACCAGTCGTGATTGCCAAGGATGGACCACACCCCGAGTGGCGCCTTCAGGCCTGACAAGGCCGGCGCCCATTCGGAGGAGCCCACCCAGTCCGTAACCAGGCGTGTGCCGGCTGCATAGTCGCCAAGCAGGACAATCAGATCCGGCTGCAGGCTGTTCGCCCGTTCGGCAAGTGACCTGATCCGCTCCGGCGTCATCCATGGCCGACAGGCATGAATATCGGCGAGAGCGACGACGCGAAGCCGCAATCCTGCGGGCCAGTTTGGCGGGGTCAGTGAATAGCGCTTTACATGTGTCAGCAGCATCGGCTCGAGGCCAACCGCATAAAGCACTGAGCGACACGGCAGATAGGAAGGAACCGCCGATGAGGCGCAGGAAGCCGCGTCTGGTGATCATCGCTCAACCCCGTCATTCGTGGAACCGACGGTCCCACAGCGAAGCGTTAGAGCCGGCAAATGCGCCGGCAAGCTGACCAGGATTAGGAGATTTTGCGCAGGAATGGAGCCGCAAGGCCGCGCGGCTACTCTTCCTGGAACAGGCTGATCTGCTGCTGCGCAAGGTCCTTCGGCGCATCGAGGCCGAGATGCCGCCAGGCATTGGCAGTCAGCACGCGGCCGCGCGGCGTGCGCTGAATAAAACCCTGCTGGATCAGATAGGGCTCGATGATGTCCTCGATGGCGTCGCGCGGCTCGGAAAGCCCTGCCGCGATGGTCTCGATGCCGACCGGGCCGCCGCCAAAATTCCGCGCGATCATCGAGAGATAGCGGCGGTCGAGCGCGTCGAGGCCGAGCGCATCGACCTCGAGCCGCGTCAGTGCCTCGTCGGCGATCTGCCGGTCGACGTGACCGTCGCCGGCGACCGAGGCAAAATCGCGCACGCGGCGCAACAGCCGGCCGGCGATGCGCGGCGTGCCGCGCGCGCGTCTTGCGATCTCCAGCGCGCCATCGTCGCCGAGCGGCATGGCAAGGATGCGGGCGCCGCGCCGCACGATCTGTTCCAGTTCCTCGACCGAGTAGAAATTGAGGCGGACCGGAATGCCGAAACGGTCGCGCAGCGGATTGGTCAAAAGGCCGAGCCGGGTGGTGGCGGCGACCAGGGTGAAGCGGGCAAGATCGATCTTGACCGAGCGCGCCGCCGGCCCTTCGCCGATGATCAGGTCGAGCTGGAAATCCTCCATCGCCGGATAGAGGATTTCCTCGACCGCCGGGTTGAGCCGGTGGATCTCGTCGATGAACAGCACGTCGCGGTCTTCGAGATTGGTGAGCAGTGCTGCGAGATCGCCGGCCTTGGCGATGACCGGACCGGAGGTCGAGCGGAAATTGACGCCGAGCTCGCGTGCCATGATCTGCGCCAGCGTCGTCTTGCCGAGGCCGGGCGGCCCGACGAACAGCACATGGTCGAGCGCCTCGCTGCGGCCCTTGGCTGCCTCGATGAACACTTTGAGATTGGCCCGCACCGCCGCCTGGCCGACGAAATCACCGAGCGTCTGCGGACGCAAGGTCTGCTCGGCGTCCTCGCCGCGCTTGTCGGGAGCAATGAGGCGTGGCGAAAGGCTCATCAGGCGCGCCCACTTCCATCGCGATCGCCGGCGGCGTGGCGACCGACGACATCCCCTAGCGCGGCGTCGATTTCCTCCAGCGTGGCAGGCCCGCCGGGCGGATTGCCCAGAAATCCGGCAAGGTCGGCAAATCTAAGATTGCGCGGCGTTCCTATCAGAAGACCGTCCATGACCGTCCACGCAACCGTATCGCCCGCCTTGAGCGACAACGCGTCCCGGACTTTCTTTGGAATCGTAAGCTGCCCCCTGGAGGTCAAGCCCGCATATCTGCCCATGCTCTTGTTCCTAGTCGGAATTTATTTCTCGGGCAACGGTCTCACCGCGCCAGTTCCTTCAGCCCGAAGCGGATCAGCTTCGACGCATCCGCATCCTCGCCGGCGCTTTTCAGCGCCGCCGCCACCGCATTGGCGGCGGTATCGCGCGAATAGCCGAGATTGACCAGCGCCGAGACGGCGTCGGTGATCGGCGCCGGCGCGACGCCTTCGCCAAGCTCCTGCTTCAGGCCGATGGTGCCGGAGGCAGCGCCTGCAAAGGCCGGCGCCTTGTTCTTCAGTTCGGTGACGATGCGCTCGGCCACCTTCTTGCCGACGCCGGGCGCGCGGCTGACCATGGCAATATCACGCAGCGCGATGGCATTGGCGAGATCGGCCGGCGCCAGCGTCGAGAGAATAGCCAGCGCCACCTTGGCGCCGACGCCCTGCACATTGCTCATCAGCAGCCGGAACCATTCGCGCTCCAGAACCGACTGGAAACCGTACAGCCTCAACATGTCTTCGCGGACATAGGTCTCGATGAACAGCACCACCGCCTCGCCGGGGGCCGGCAAGGCGGCCAGCGTGCGCGTCGAGCAGTGGGCGACATAGCCGACGCCGTGCACGTCGACGATGCAGAAATCCTCATCGATCTCGTCCAGCGTGCCTTTTAGCTTGCCGATCATGTGTGGTCCTTCATGCCAGCGCCGCCAACCTGTAGACAACACTCTGCCGATGATGCGCGTGGCAGATGGCAATGGCCAGCGCGTCGGCGGCATCGTCGGTGTCGAACGTCGCCTTCGGCATCAGCACCTTGACCATCATGTGAATCTGCTTCTTGTCGCCATGGCCGACGCCGATCACCGCCTTCTTGACGGCGTTGGGCGCATATTCGGCAACGACCAGGCCGGCCAGCGCCGGCACCAGCATGGCGATGCCGCGCGCCTGGCCGAGCTTCAGGGTCGCGGCCGCATCCTTGTTGACGAATGTCTGCTCGACGGCCGCCTCGTGCGGCATGGCGGCGTGCAGGATCTCGGCAAGCCCGTCATGCAACTGGCAAAGCCGTGTCGCCAGAGCCGCCTTGTCGTCTGAACGCACGGTGCCGGAGGCGACGAAGCGCAGCGAGTTGCCGAGGCTTTCGACGATGCCCCAGCCGGTGCGCCTCAGCCCCGGATCGATGCCGATAATGCGAATCGTTTCCCCCATCCGCCAAGTCTACCCGTGGCGGACAGCGATGCCAGCGAAATGTGAACAAACCAGAAACGGTTCCGCTGCGTCCCACAGGCTGTTTGAGAATTCGTTCTGACGAGACAGACGGCGTGGTTTGCGAGAACCGAAGCGGAGCGGACATTTGGGTCCGTGAGCCGCGCGTAGATCCCCTCGCTTCAAATCCGATGTCGTAGCGCATCGACGATGACCTTGAACGCGGGAAGATTTTGACGACGGCTCGGATAGTAGAGGAATAGCCTTCAAAAAGCGGCGACCAATCGTCCAGAAGCTGAACCAGCTTGCCACGTGCGATGTGCTGCTCGACGATGTTCTCCGGGACGTAGGCGATGCCGTATCCACTGGCCGCCGCGCGGACAGTCTGGCCCGGCAGGCCAGATGCTTATCATCACGAGCGGTCAGGGCTGGGTTCAGGAAGAGGGCAGAACCAGCAAGCGCCGAGCAGCAGACGCGCTCGGCCGAAGAGTCTGGCACCTGTCGGTGATCGGTGGGTCCCAAGCCAATTTCCTGCGCTCCACTTTACTGCAAGACGGTCAAATTTGAGCTTTCGCATTCATGTTTTGTCGAGCGTATCTCTTAGAGTCGCCTAAACCTTCTGCGCCGTAAGCTGTAACCGTGCTGAATCGCCGTCAGTGCCGATGACGACGAAATAGGAGAACGCAATGCCTCGCAATCACGTTGAACGTCTTGAAGAGTTCAGGGAAATCCTGGTCGCGACTCGACGCGAAGGAGTCCGTAACGTGCACCATACCCGCGACGCAATGCGGGCAAGCGGCTTTCAGATCGGGGACAGCGATGGCTCCAGCTACGGAGCCAAGCTAAAGGAGCTCCAAGAGGAAATCGAGGCAGTCGATCGCGCCCTCGAAGACGAGAAACGGCTGGCCTTGGCCCTTGAAAGTGCGGCTCAACCCCGCCGACCAATCAAGCCGAGAATCGTAAAGGGAACATAGAGTCGGCGACGGCCCTTGCTGCCCGTCGCGTGGATATGCCTGCGACATCGTGTCGGGCTCGTCGCCGCCGTGCAACAGAGCCGTGAACGTCATCCGTTGCCATCAAACGGGGCGGCCGAAACCGCCCTGTGTCGATTTCGAATTCGCTGTGTCCATCGTTGTCGATGCCGTCGCTACCCTCGCCAACGGCGTTCTTCAGGTATCCAACTCTGAAACGGATCGCGGTCGATGCGATCGTGCGATCGCGTCATTTCCGCAAAATCTTCTCCATCGCCTTGCCCCTGGCAAGCTCGTCGATCAGCTTGTCGAGATAGCGGATTTCCTTCATCAGCGGGTCTTCGATGTCTTCCACCCGGACACCGCAGATCACCCCCGTGATCAAATTCCGAGAAGGATTCAGTTGAGGCGCCTGATCAAAGAAATCCTTCAGGCTGGTTTTCTTCCCCAGCTGGGCGTCCAGCCGTTTCTGGGTGTAGCCCGTCAGCCAGCGGATGATCTCATCGACCTCGGCTCTGGTGCGGCCTTTCCTTTCCGCCTTGGCGACATAGTGCGGATAGACGCTGGCAAAGCTCATGGAATAGATTCGATGCTCGGTCATTGCACCCCCTTATGCGGGCTGGACCAGAGGTTTGAAACAGCGCCGCAGATGTTCATGCTGTCCGCGTCAATTCTACCCGTGCTCGTCGCCTCGGCAATGCTTTGATCGCGTCGATCGCATCCTGCGACGAGTGGATCCGGACGTCGTTATTGATCTTGCCTTCAACGGATGACCGGTCGCGCTACTCGGGCACAGGTTTGGCTATCTTTCCGGGCAATGCAAGATCTAGTGCCTGTCTTGCCTGCCACTGGGCAGTATGGGACTAGTGAGCGCGTAAATGGCGCGTTTGCGCAATTATGCTCGAAACCAGCCCGGCGGCTTGCGGCCCCATTTCGGCCCAAACACGATTTGAGGATTGGCCCACAAAAGGACGCTCCTGGCGTTTAGCGGAGAATTATCGAGCATTCTCTCAGCCGCGGGCGAAAGCCGTGTTCAGCAGCGTGATCTGATCGGAGACCGGATTGATGCGGCGGCCGGATGGAGCGGCCTCGGCCACGGCGCCGCCGTAGATTTCCTCGTCCATGCGACGCACCAGCGCCTGCAGGCGCAGCGAGCGGTCGATGAGGTCAAGAAAATCCTTGGGCAGCTCGACCCAGCCTGCGGCATCGTTGTTGGCGGAAGCGGTATCGAGACGCACCTTGGATTTTTCGGAAGCAACCTGATCGCGAGTCATCTCGCCGGAATTCGCGGCGCGCTGCAGAAGCAGCCATGAGGCGACCTGCATCAGCCTCGTGGTCAGTCGCATCGACTCGGCCGCATAGAGCGTCGCCGCCAGCCTGGACAGTTTCTTCGCCTCGGCCCGGCCCTTGCCGTCCAGATATTCGGCCGCCTGCTCGACCAGGCCCATGCCTTCCTGGTAGAGCGGCTTGAAGGATTGGGAGAAAACCCGGCGCTCCGCCAGCTTGATGGTTTTCGCGCTTCCCATCGAAGGATCGTTCATCGATACGCCCTGCACTTGCCTTACAGCCGGCCGAATCGGCGTCATCGCCGTCACGCCTGCACCCTATATGACCGAGGCTTGAAAATGCGCTTCGCCGCCGGTGAAGGCAAGCACATGTTTAACAAACGGTTAACGGCGGCGCAGCGGCACGGGCGACCGGCAATCCGGATCGCCGAAAAAAAAGAGCCGCGGATAAGGCGGCTCTCAGGAGTTTAACAGGGAGGCGTCAAACAAAGTGGCTCCAACCACTCGGTAAGAATCCAGATCACTGGATGCGCATAGTAAACGCCCGTAAAGCTTAATGAAGCCTTAACAGCGTGGATATTTTTTGAACAAGCGTCGCCCGCCTGTGCCGTAACAGCACAACAACTCCAGGCTTTTTGGGGCCTAGACCTTTGGACTCAGGCCTTTTGCGTCTCACGATGCCGCTCTGCCTTCCACACCACCGGCAGCGCGATATAGGCGAACAGCAGCAGCCCCGCGTAAAAGCCCATCGAGGATGTTGCCACCAGCGGCTCGATCGCCGGGTTGCCGGCAAGCATGATGTAAAGGCCGAGCAACAGGCCAGTGCCACTGATTGCCGTCAACCAGAAATGCACGGTGGCAAGCGTCTTTTCCGCGACTGCCGGAAACAGATGGTAGAAGAAGGCGAACACCGCCGACATCAGCCATCCGGCCACCATGATGTGGGCGTGGGTTGGCATCTGCGCATGATCTTTGCTGATCGCCATCTGCAGGCCGAGCGCCATCCCGACCAGTGCGTAGACAACGGCCAGCGTGAAGAAGTTTCGTGCTACCTTTTGCATGTTATGCCCCGAATTGCCTTTTCCCGTCATGGGAATGGGTTGAGATCAGGCGGTCGCCCCGCCACCGGGTCCCCGGCATCGGTGCATTAGCATCGGCAATGTTTCTGGACGATGTCGCATCGCGCCCGACCCTTCCCCGGCGCTGCCAGAATAGCAGAAAACGGCGTGACGCGCTTGCGCAATCCTTGAGCGTTGCCTTCCGGCCGTGTCTCACAGGACGCCGAAACAAGGCCGGCTCCCACGCAACGCAAATCTAGAGAAGGCCGGCGATCCCGTCCCACAGGAGCTTGACCGCGACGACCGCTACGGTCGCATAGGTGAAGGGGTAGAACAGTTCCGGTCGCATCCGCCGCACCAGCCAGGCGCCGGCGATGGTCGAGAGCGGCGCCAGCGGTACCAGAACCGCCGATGCGGTCAGGTTGGTGGTGTCAAACTGTCCGAGCGCAAAATAGGGGATGAGCTTCAACGCGTTAGTGGCAGCAAAGAAGATTGCGGCGGTGCCCGACAGCACTTTCGGATCGAGCCGGATCGGCAGCGCATAGACCTGAAAGGGCGGACCGCCGACATGGGCGACGAAGCTGGTGAAGCCGGCGACCGTCCCCCAGAATGCGGCAGCCGCGCGGTTGGGCTCGGCCGAATGGCTCGCACCGTGCCGCATTTGTAGATAGACCCAGCGAAGCACGAAGATGATTGCCACGGCGCCGACGATCAGCCGCACCATTTCCGCTGTCACCAGCGCCGCGGTCAGCCAGCCGAGGCCGATGCCGATCACCGCGCCCGGCATCATGTCCGCAAGCATCTTGCGGTCGTAGACACCCCGCCATGTCCAAACCGAGACGATGTCCATCAGGCACAGTATGGGCAGCAGGATGGCGGCTGCCTGCACCGGCGGCATGGCCAGCGCCATCAGCGGCACGCCGACGAATCCGACCGCACCGCCAAAGCCGCCCTTGGACAGACCGACCAGGATGACGGCTGGAATGGCGGCGGCATAGAACCACGGATCGAGAAGCAGGCCTGACATCGGCGGGGAGCAGTTGGAGGGAAAGCGTGCAGACGCTGGAATAGCCGATAAACCTTCGCGCCGCGACTGCAAATGCGCACACGAAGCTGTGCGCCATGGAAAGCGAAGACCCAGCCGTACGACAATGACGCGCCAATGGTCCTGCCACCCGCCTGTTCAAGGCCGGCACTTTGCTCTATGCCGCATTGCAACCATCTTCGCCCGGCATAGGCGAAAACCGGGGTCAAAAACCAATGAACGACGCAACGCCTCCAAATCGCTGCCGCATCGTGCTGATCGCGCCGCCCGGCGTGTCGGCTGAGCGCATCGGCGCGGCGTTGGAGGGCGGCGACGTCGCCTCGCTGATCCTGCCCGAAAACGACATGGACGAAGCCTCCTTCCAGGCCTTCGCCGAACAGATCGTGCCGGCGGCGCAAGCGGCAGGTATCGCTGTCATCATTGCCGGCGACACCCGCATCGCCGGCCGCGTCCAGGCCGATGGCCTTCACGTCGAGGCCGGCAAGGCCGAACTCGCCGAGACGATCGAGCGTTTCCAGGCAAAAATGATGGTCGGCACCGGCGGCGCCAAGACCCGCGATGATGCGCTAGAACTCGGCGAACTCAGGCCCGACTACATCTTCTTCGGCCGCTTCGGCTACGACAACAAGCCGGAGCCGCACCCACGCAACCTGTCGCTGGGGCAATGGTGGGCGGATGTGATCCAGATCCCTTGCATCGTCATGGCCGGGTCCGACATCACTTCGGTGGAAGCGGTGGCTGCCACCGGCGCCGAATTCGTGGCGCTGTCCAGCGCCGTCTTTGCCGAGGGCATCGACCCAAAGATGGCAGTCGCCAGCGCCAACGCGCTGCTCGACGAAACCGCGCCGCGTTTCGAGGACTGACGTGCCCGCGCCGACAATCCTTTTTGGTGCTTTGCTTGCGCAGCTCACGGTGGAGGTCGCCGTGGCGGAAACCGTCCCATTGCCGCAACCGAAGCCCGACACCGCTGCAAGCACGGACAAGCCGATTGCCACGCCGCTGCCGCAGCCCGCCACCACGGCGCCGCTGCCGTCGGCCGACGCCATTAATCCCGACCGCTTCGGTGCAAAGCCGTCGGATTCTGCCTATGGCGCCTTCCAGCGCGGCCTTTACAAGACGGCCTACAACCTCGCTCTGGTTCGCGCCCAGAACGGCGATCCGGCGGCGCAGACATTGATCGCCGAGATATTGTCGCGCGGCCTTGGCGTGCCGGTCGACGCGGCGGAGGCGGCCAAGTGGTACGCGCTTGCCGCCGAGCAGGGCATACCGGAATCGCAGTTCCAATATGCGCTGATGCTGCTCGACGGCCGCTACGTCAAGAAGGACGAGAAAGGGGCTTACGCGCTGATGCAGGCCGCCGCCGAGGCCGGCAACCGTCTGGCGCAGTTCAATTTCGCGCAGCTGCTGGTGCGGCAGGACCCCGGCGATGCCGGCATCGCAAAGGCGGTGTCCTATTATCAGCGCGCCGCCGCGACCGGCCTTGCCGACGCGCAATATGCGTTGGCGCAGGTCTATGCCAATGGCGTCGGCGGCAAGCTGCGCGACGATGCCCAGGCGCGCGGCCTGCTGGCGCAGGCAGCAAGGCAGAACTACGATACGGCGCAGATCGATCTCGCTGCCTGGATGATCGAGGGACGCGGTGGCGCCCGCGACCTGAAGTCCGGCTTCGGCTGGATGAAACAGGCCGCCGAGGGCGGCAATGTCGCCGCCCAGAACCGCCTCGCCAAGCTTTACATGGGCGGCATCGGCACCGATCCGGATCCGATCCTTGCCGGCGCCTGGTACGTCGTCGCACGGCGCGCCGGGCTGATCGATCCGGAGATGGACGATTTTCTGCAGGGCCTGACCGACGACCAGACCAAGCAGTTGCTGCAGAAGGCCAACCGCCTGCCGTAAAGCGTCGCGGACAGTGAATATCAGGCAGCGGATGCTGACGAGGGAATGGCTCCGCCCCCCACTCCTCTCACGCCACCCCTTGCCCGCTCCCCCTCTTGCC
>NZ_JBVVQN010000019.1:0-133599 GCF_055811075.1 Mesorhizobium sp. WSM4820
CCTACTCCCCTACTCCCCTACTCCCCTACTCCCCTACGTCCGCGGCCTCTGCCAGCCGATATCGAGCAGACCCAACCGGCCGAGTTCCCGGTCCATCGCGCGCGCGACATCCTTGCGCTCGGCGCCGATGTCGCGCAATTGGCGGTCCGAAAGGTCGTCGACGTTCTCGGGCGGGAGGTTGACCGCCATTTTTGCATGGCGGAACCAATCAGACACCGCGCGCAGCCAGGCCGGGCGGATGGTTACAGGACTCAAGACGATGTGAGACATGGTGCAATCCGGCTTCTCCGGACATCAAGTCCGGTTTGATGTTTGTTCGATGGTCACATCATGACGGATTGAAATTAAAACGAGAAACGAGTAGTTTTCTCTGCATCTTCAAGTTTTCTTTGAGGATTGAAAATGCTCGACCGGCCTCTCCTCGTCCTATTCTGATGGCGCGCCTGCTGCCAGGAACCCGTGCACTGAGGACGCTGGAAGCAGCCGCCCGGCACCTCAATTTCACCCGCGCCGCGGACGAACTTGGCCTGACCCCGGCCGCGGTCAGCCACCAGATCAAGGAAATCGAGGATCAGCTCGGCATCGTGCTGTTCACGCGCACCAGCCGCACCATCCGGCTGACCGAGGCGGGCGCGGTGCTGTTCGAGGCCTCGACCGACGCGCTCGACCTGCTTGGCCGCGCCGTCTCACGGGCGCACAAGCTGGCGCGTGGAACGGCGTTGCTGAAAGTGACACTCGACGCCCAGTTTGCGACAAAATGGCTGATGCGACGCGTCGATGATTTTCGCAAGCAGCGACCGGGCATCGAGCTCCGCTTCGACATTGCCTCTGAATTGCGCGATTTCGACCTGGACGACGTCGATGTCGGCATCCGTTTCGGCGCGGGAAAATATCCCGGCCTTTGCACCCACCGGCTGTTCGACAACATCATCATCCCTGTGTGCAGCCCCAGCCTGCTGGCCTCCGGCCCGCCGCTGCGCGAGCCACGCGATCTCTTCCATCACACGCTCGCCCATATCGAGTGGGCGCGACAGGGCGTGACCTGGCCAAACTGGCGGATGTGGATGGCGGCGGCCGGCGTCGACGATTTCGACGACAGCCGGACGATCGTTTTCGGCACCTCAACCGACGCCGTTCAGGCCGCGCTCGATGGCAATGCCGTTGCGCTCGCCGATTTTGCCATGGTGGCGAACGACCTTTCCGAGGGCCGGCTGATCCGGCCCTTCGAACTTGGCATCAAGGTTCCGCCCGACTTCGCCTACTTCCTGGTCTATCCCGTCGCATCCGCCAATGATCCCAGGATCGTGGCGTTCAGGGATTGGCTCCTCAACGAAGTTCACAACCCGCAGCCGGAGCCGACGCTTGGATGAGCTTCAGGTCGCTCTGAGTGATCAGCCGGCAGTCGTCGACTAAAGCGCGTCGCGTTTGACCGGCCTCATGCGACGCGCTTTAGGTTGTTGTTTTTATGCATGTCGTTATCGCAAAACCGCTGCACACTTTTGCGCGACATGCATTATTTCATGGCGGCAGCGTCAGCCCGCGACATCCGCCGCGCCGAACCAGCCGATCACCGCGCCGATGATAAGCAGCACGCCGAGCCAGTGGCCGCAGTCGATGATGGTCAGGTCCCAGCCGAACCCTTGGTAACGATGATTGACGGATAGCGTCGTGGCGACGAATCCGAACCAGAGAACGAAGCCGAAGACGAGCCCGGCAACGAGGCTCGGTTCGCCACCGGTCATCGCTGCGACGATCAGAGAGATGACGAGCGCCATGACAATTTCCGCGACGAAGCTGATGACGAAGGGCAGCGGCGATTTACTCATGGTCGCCGGATCAAGCCTGGTGGCCTTTAGCCACGGCTTGCTCAGGCCCATGTACCAGGCAGCGCCGAACAACCACGCCACCACCGCGGCGACGATCACCGCCAGCCAGTTCACTGCTGAAAAATCCATGATTTCCTCCCCGGAAGCATGTCGCTCAAAAGCATGCCCCCAGGCCCGAGCCGGGGGTGCCCAGCGGTTTTGGGACGGCATGCGTATTCTCAAAATCGAAGCGTGATGGAACGCCTGTTCGGCGATGCCGTCAAGAAAACCGCCAGACGGTGGTGCGTTTGACCAGCGCGTCTTCCAGCGCCCGGGTTACCGCCACCTCGTAGACGGCGAGCGGCTCCAGTCCAGCTTTCGGCAGATAGGAGCGGCCGGGATCGCCAACGAGGATGTCGGCGCCACGCGCCTTGAGCGTCGCGAACCATGGCTTCAGCCGGTCGGCGAAGGATTTGTCGTAGAAGACGTCACCGGCCAGGACCACATCCCAGCCCGCATCGGTTCCGATGCAGTCGGTGCCAAGAAACATTATCCCGACGCCATTGGCCTCGGCGTTGAGGCGGATCGCGGTCGCGCAGAACGGGTCGATGTCGGCGGCGATCACCTCTGACGCGCCGGCCTTCACTGCCGCAATGGCGACAAGGCCGGAACCGGAGGCAAAGTCGAGCACGCGCTTGCCCTGCACATCAGACGGATTGTCGAGGATGTAGCGGGCAAGGCCCTGGCCGCCGGCCCAGGCGAAGGCCCAGAAAGGCGGCGGCAGACCGATTTCGGCCAGTTCGTCCTCTGTCCGCTGCCATAGATCATGCGCCTCGTCGGCCAGATGCAGCAGCATCTCCGGCACATGCGGCGGTGCCATCAGCGCCGTGTTGTCGAGGATGAAATTTCTCGCGCTGTTTGGCGTCAGCGCCGTCACGGCGCCGGCGTCAGGTCGCCCATGCGGCAGACCTCTTTCCATTCGGCCGGCGTCACCGGCTGCACGGAAAGCCGTCCGAGTCGGACCAGCGCCATCTCGGCAAGCTTGGGGTTGGCCTTGACCTGCTCCAGCGTCACCGGCTTCGGCACATCCTTAACGGCGCGGATATCGACACATTCCCAGCGCGGATCGTCAGTAGTGGTGTCCTGATGGGCCAGCGCGCAGACCTCGACGATGCCGACCACGTCGAGCCCGTCGTTGGAATGGTAGAAGAAGCCGAGATCGCCGATCTGCATCGCCTTCATGTTGTTGCGCGCCGCATAGTTGCGCACGCCGTCCCATTGCGTGCCGGCCTTGCCCTTCGCCTTGAGGTCCTCGAAGGAGAAGACCGAGGGTTCGGATTTGAACAGCCAGTAGTTCATTTTTTGCTCCTTCGCGGCTGGAGATCAGCTGCAGAGCCGCGCGTCTTTCAGACGCGCAAGGACGCTGTAGCACTTTGATTTTGCGCATGATCCTTTCCGAAAATCGATTCCGATTTTCGGAGTCATGCACTCACTGGCTTGTTGAAGGTCCAATTCCATTGCCGGATTTCGACGCTTTCGAACAGCCCTGCCCTGGCAAAGGGGTCTGCCGCCGATAGCGCTTCTGCCGCCTCCAGACCGGGCGCCTCAACCACGACGAGGCTGCCGTTCGGCTTGCCGTCGGCGTCGAGGAACGGACCGGCGAAGGCCAGCTTGTTCTCGCCGTTCAGTCCCTCCAAAAAGGCAACATGCTCGGGCCGCGTATCGAGCCGCACCTGCAGGCTTCCAGGCTTGTCCTTGCAAATCAGCGCAAACAGCATCTTTCCATCTCCGGATTGTTCAACATTACACGTCGGTTTCGGTCTTCAGCGGCCTTGTCATCAGCGCCGACACAGCCTGGCGGATGGTGATCGTGCCGTCCAGTATGGCGGCGACGGCGGTGATGATCGGCGCGTCGATGTTGCGCTCGGTGGCGATGCGGGCGGCGATCGCCGCCGTCGGCACCCCTTCGGCAAGTGGCAGCCCGGCAAGCGGCTTGCCTTGCCCCAGCGCCAGCCCGTAGGCGAAATTGCGCGACTGGGCGGACGAGCAGGTGAGCAACAGGTCGCCGAGACCGGAAAGTCCCATCAGCGTTTCCGGCCTGGCGCCGAAGGCGGCGCCGATGCGGCGCAATTCGACAAAGCCGCGCGTCACCATGGCGGCCTGGGCGCTGGCGCCGAGCTCGGCGCCGGTGACCGCACCGGCGGCAATGGCGAAGACGTTCTTCAGCGCGCCGCCGATCTCGACGCCGATGAGGTCGTCGCTCGAATAGCAGCGCAGATTCTGCGCCGAAAAGCGCGCGGCCAGGTCGGCCGCCAGACCCTCATTGCCGGCGGCGACCACCACGGCCGTCGGTAGCCCCCTGGCGACGTCAGTGGCGAAGCTCGGCCCGGACAGGGCGACGACCGGATTTTCAGGCAGGATCTCTCCAGCGACCGCCGACAGCAATGCGCCGGTGTCGCGCTCGATGCCCTTGGCGCAGAGGACCAGCGGGACGTCCTTCGGCATATGGGCTTTCGCGGTGGCCAGCATGGCGCGCAGCGACTGCGCCGGCGCCACCGCCAGCACGCAGTCGGCGCCGTCGAGCGCAGCCTCGATATCACTCGTTGCCACGATGCCGGCCTGGAGCGCGATGCCAGGCAGATAGCGCGGATTTTCGCCACGGTCGATCGCGGCGACGGTCTCCGGGTCGCGCGCATAGAGGCGGACGAAATGGCCGGCGCGCAACATGGCCAGCGCCAGCGCCGTGCCCCAGGCACCGCCGCCGAGCACGGCAACGCGCCAGCCGCTTGGTACCTTGTGCCCGCTACCGCTCATGCCTTGGCTCCGCGCCGGCCCGAGCCGACCATCGGAGCCGAGATGCTGTCCAGCGGCCAGCGCGAACGCGGCACGAAATCAGCGGTGTTTTCACCCGATATGCCGGCGCGCAGCCGCTCGATGCCGGCCCAGGCGATCATCGCCGCATTGTCGGTGCAGAGCTTGAGCGGCGGCGCGACGAAGGCAAAACCGGCTTTTTCGCACAGGGCTTCGAGTGTGGTCTTGATCGTCCGGTTGGCGGCGACACCGCCTGCAACGACGAGCGCAGGCTTCAGCTCGCTCGGAAACTCCTGGCGGAAACGGTTCAGCGCCCTCGAAACACGGTCATCCAGCGCATCCGCAACCGCCGACTGGAACGAGGCGCAGATGTCGGCGACGTCCTGGTCGCTCAAAGGGGCAATGGCCGTCGCTGCCTGGCGCACGGCGGTCTTCAGCCCGGAAAAGGAAAAATCGGGCTGCGCCGAGCCCTTCATCGGCCGTGGGAAGGCGAAGCGCGCGGCGTCGCCGGTCGCCGCCGCCTTCTCGACATTCGGCCCGCCTGGATAGGGCAGGCCGAGCATCTTGGCGGTCTTGTCAAAAGCTTCGCCGAGCGCATCGTCGATGGTCGTCGCCCAGCGCTGGTAGTCGCCGACGCCGCGCACCGCGACGATCTGCGTGTGGCCGCCGGACACCAGCAGCAACAGATAGGGAAAGTCGAGCCCGTGGGTCAGCCGCGCGGTCAGCGCATGGCCTTCGAGGTGGTTGATGGCGATCAGCGGCTTGTTCGCCGCGGCTGCGATCGCCTTGGCCGTCATCAGCCCGACGATCAGGCCGCCGACGAGGCCGGGGCCGGCGGTCGCAGCGATCGCGTCGATATCGGCGAGATCGACGCCTGAATCGGCAAGCGCGGCCTCGATGATGCCGTCCAGCGCCTCGACATGGGCGCGCGCGGCGATTTCCGGGACGACGCCGCCGAAGGCGGCATGCTCTTCGATCTGGCTGAGCACGATATCAGACAGGATTTTCGGCGCGCCGGTGCCGTCCAGCGCTACGACGCTGGCGGCGGTCTCGTCACAACTCGTCTCAATGCCCAGAACGCGGATCAATTCGTTGCCATCCCTGGAGATTGTGCAACCAGGCTTTCCCCGTTAGGAGAAAGCCCAAGGTCTGTTGATATTCAGGTGATGCCGGCCTGCAAATGGCGGGTTCCTGTGCTTCCGGTGCTCACGTACTCAAAGTACGCTCCGCTCCGGTTCTCGGAAACCACCATTTTCGGCTCGGCCTGACCTGAATCTCAACAGACCTCTACCTGCCGGTTATCACGGACAGCGCGCCATGCAAACAACCTTGAAAATCGGAACACGCGGCAGCCCGCTGGCGCTGGCGCAGGCGCATGAAACGCAGGCGCGGCTGATGGCCGCTCACGGCATGCCGGTTGAGGCATTCGAGGTGGTCGTCATCTCGACCAGCGGCGATCGCATCCAGGACCGGCCGCTGTCGGAAGCCGGCGGCAAGGGGCTGTTCACCAAGGAAATCGAGGAGGCGCTGCTGGCGCGCCGCATCGACATCGCCGTGCATTCGTCGAAGGACATGCCGACGGTGTTGCCCGACGGGCTGGAACTGTCTGCCTTCCTGCCGCGCGAGGATGCCCGCGACGCCTTCGTCGGCAAGGCGGCCAAAACGATCGCCGGATTGCCGCACGGCGCGAAGGTCGGTTCGTCGTCGCTCCGACGCCAGGCGCTGATCCGGCGGATGCGGCCGGACCTCGACGTGGTGATGTTCCGCGGCAATGTGCAGACGCGGCTGCGCAAGCTCGACGAGGGCGTCGCCGACGGCACCATCCTTGCCTATGCCGGGCTGAAGCGGCTCGGGCTCGAAGATGTCATCACCGACCTGATGCCGCTCGACAGCTTTCCGCCGGCACCGGGGCAAGGCGCGATCTGCATCGAAAGCCGCATCGGCGACCTCGATGTGGAAAGGATGCTGACGGCAGTCCATGACGTGCCGACCGGGCAGGCGCTGGCCTGCGAACGGGCTTTCCTGGCGGCGCTCGACGGTTCCTGCCGCACGCCGATTGCCGGCCATGCGACGATTTCGGCCGAAACGGTCTTCTTCGGCGGGCTGATCATCTCGCCGGACGGCGCGCAATCCCATGAGGTCAAGGCGGAAGGCCCGGCGCAGGATGCCGCGCGCATCGGCGACGAAGCTGCCAGGACCGTGCGGGCCAAGGCCGGCGAAAAATTCTTCGACGGCTGGGCCTGACATGCGTCGCGTCCTGGTGACGAGGCCGGAGCCGGGCGCCTCGCGCACGGCACAGCGGCTCGAGGACCTGGGTTTTAAGCCGATCCTGCTGCCGCTGACCGAAACGGTGGCGCTGCCGGTTGATCCGGACAGGGTCGCAGCCAATGCCGCGGCCGTTGCCGTCACCAGCGCCAATGCCGTGCGCCATGCGCCGAAAGAAATCAGCACGGCGCTCGCCGGTTTGCCTTGCCATGCCGTCGGCAGACGGACAGCGCAGGCCGCCCGTGCGGCCGGGTTTCTGTCGGTCAGCGAAGGGCCGGGCGATGCCGAGGCGCTGGCGGATGCGCTGGCCGGCGATTACGCCGGACAAACCATCGTCTATTTGTGCGGGCGGGTGCGTTATTCGGGTTTCGAGCAGCGGCTGCAGTCGGCAGGCGTTCAGGTTCGCGCCGTCGAGACCTATGACACTGTCGCGCTGGATTATTCCGATGGGGCCGTTCTTGCGCGCTTGTCCGGCCTGCCGGTCGAGGCAGTGCTGCTCTATTCGGCCAAGGCCGCCACAGCGCTGCAGGCACTGGCTGGGCGGCCGGCGCTGCGTGAGCTTTTTAAAAAGACATGTTTTTTTGCGCTGTCCGGACGTATCGCCGCAGCCTTGGAGACTGTTGCCTCAGAACAGCTCCGCGTTGCGCCGGAGCCCAGCGAGGAGGCGCTGCTGGAGCTTTTGCGGACGTCGCCTTGACCCCGTGTCATCACGCCGCCCCTTTTCACCGCTTGGTGATGTGCTAGACCCTTTCTGAACCATCCCGAAGCGAAATTTGCGGAGCCCAAGCATGGTCAAGACGCCGAAGATGCGGCATTCGAAAAGCCGTCGCGAGCCGGTGACCATCGAGCTCGAGCCCGGCGCTGTCTCGCGCGTTGCCGACGAGGATGCCGCCAACGGGCGGACCGACGAGGCGAAGGCGGAGGAGGCGGCAAGCGCGTCGCAGCCGGAAGCGCCTGAAGAACCCGTCCATGCCGACCAGACCGACATCGAGCCGTGGGAACATGCCGAAGCGGCCCCGCCGGCCGGCTCGGAACAGCCGGCAGAGGGTGACGCCAAAGCTCCCGAAGGGCCCAAACCAACTTATCCGGCCGGCTCGGAGGCATCGGCGAAGCGGGCCGTCGACTACAGTTTCGACGACGCGTCGGCCAAGGACGCTTCGGCCAAGGCGGGCGCCGCAGACGCGGCGAAGGAAACCCAGGCAGGGACTGACATGGCAGCGCAGCCGAAGCGTGGCGGCATCAACGGCATCGCTGCCGGCATCATCGGCGGCGTCATCGCGCTGGCTGCCGCCGGAGGGCTGCAGTTTGCCGGCCTGCTCGGCGCGCCAGGGGTTGGCGATTTATCCTCGGGCGGCGTGTCGCTCGATGGCGTCAACAGCGAAATCGCTGCGCTGAAGAGCGAGATTGCCGGGCTCAAGGATACAGCCGGCAACAATGACGCCTCGGCCAAGGTGGACGGGCTGTCGTCGGCGCTGGATCAGGTCAAGACGGATGTCGCGGCGCTGCAATCGGCGATCGAGCAGGGCGGAGCAGGCGACACTGCCGGGCTTGCAGCCCTCGGCGATAAGGTCAGGCAGATCGAGACGGCGGTTGCGGCGCTTGGCCAGACCGGCAACACGGCGCCGGTCGATCTCGGACCGCTCAATGAAAAGCTGGCCGGGCTCGACGCGGCGGTGAAATCCGCCGGTGAGACGGCGAAGGCACAGGACGGCCGGCTTGCAGCGCTGGAACAGTCGGTGTCTCAGCTTTCCGGCAAGGTTGAGGCACAGGCCGGGCAGCCCAAGGTTGCGCTCGCCATCGCCGCATCGGCGCTGAAGGCAGCACTCGACCGAGGTGCGCCATTCGCCGCCGAACTCGAAACCTTTACGGCGATTTCGCCGGATGCTCCAGAGATCGCAGCCTTGCGTGCCTACGCCGAAACGGGCGTTCCGACCCGGTCGGAGATCGCAACCGAAATGCCTGCCGCCGCCAATGCCATGGTCGCTGCCTCAGAGCCCGTCGACCAGAATGCCGGCTTCCTGCAAAACCTGCTGTCGAGCGCGCAATCGCTGGTCAGGGTCAGGCCGATCGGTGCAGTCGAAGGCGCTGGCGCTCCGGAAATCGTCGCCCGCATGGAGGTAGCGGTCAATCAGGGCGATTACGCCAAGGCGCTCAGCGAATACGATACGCTGCCCGAGTCGGTGAAGGTCGCCGGCGCCGAATTTGCCGGCAAACTGAAGGCGCGAATCGAGGTCGAGAAGCAGGTCGACGCGCTGATCGCCAGTGCGATGAAGGCGTGAGGACAACCCGATGATTCGCATTCTGCTTTTCCTCGTCGTGGTTTTCGCGCTCGGGCTGGGTTTCGCCTGGCTGGCCGACCGGCCGGGCGAGATGGTCGTCACCTTCAGCGGCTACCAATACCAGGTCAGCCTGATGGTGGCGGCGGTGGCGGTCGTTGCCGTGGTTGCCGCGGTGATGATCGTCTGGTGGCTGCTCAAGGCGCTGTGGAACAGCCCCTACACCATCTCGCGCTATTTCCGCGTGCGCCGTCGCGATCGTGGCTATCAGGCGCTGTCGACCGGCATGATTGCCGCGGGCGCCGGTGACGGGGCGCTCGCCCGCAAGAAGACCAAGGAAGCGGCAAAGCTGATCCGCTCCGACCAGGAGCCGCTGATCCAATTGCTGGAGGCGCAAGCCTCGCTGCTCGAAGGCGACCATGAGGGTGCCCGCGAAAAGTTCGAGACCATGCTCGACGATCCCGAAATGCGGCTGCTCGGCCTGCGCGGGCTTTATCTCGAGGCCGAACGCCTCGGCGACCGCAACGCGGCGCGGCACTACGCCGGCCGCGCTGCGGCGATGGCGCCGCAACTGGCCTGGGCCGCCGAATCGACGCTGGAAGACCTGACCGGGCGCGGCGACTGGGACGGCGCGCTGAAACTGGTCGAGGCGCAGAAATCGACGCGGCAGATCGAGCGCGATGCCGCCAACCGGCGTCGCGCCGTGCTGCTCACCGCCAAGGCGCAGGGGCTGATCGACAGCGATCCCAATGCCGCCAAAACCGCTGCTCTGGAGGCCAACCGGCTGCGGCCGGATTTCGCGCCGGCGGCGGTGAACGCAGCCAAACTGCTGTTCAGACAGAATGATGTGCGCAAGGGCGCGAAGATCCTCGAAACGGCGTGGAAAGCCGAGCCGCATCCAGAGATCGCCGAGCTTTACACCCACGCCCGGCCAGGCGATGCCGTGCTCGACCGGCTGAACCGGGCGAAGAAGCTGCAGGAGATGAAGAAGAACCACGCCGAATCGTCGCTGGCGGTGGCGCGCGCCGCGCTCGACGCGCAGGACTTTTCAACCGCCCGCAAAGAGGCCGAGGCGGCTATCCGCATGGATCGCCGCGAAGGCGCCTATCTGCTTCTGGCCGACATCGAGGAGGCCGAGACCGGCGATCAGGGCAAGGTGCGGCAGCTTTTGTCCAAGGCAGTGCGTGCACCGCGCGATCCGGCCTGGGTCGCCGACGGCGTCGTTTCCGAACGCTGGGCGCCGGTGTCGCCGATCACCGGCAAGCTCGACGCCTTCGAGTGGCGTGCGCCGATGGAGCGGCTCGGCCAGCTCATCGACAGTGACGAGGATGTGCCGGCCGCCGCGGTGCCGACAATTGCGGCGCCAACGAAGCCGGCAAAGGAAAATGTGATCGAGCTGAACCCCGCTGGTTCGGCCGAAAGGCCGACCGCCGCGGCGGCATCGGAAACTGGCGGAGACGATGTTGCGCCGGTCACCGCCACGGCGTCTGCCGCAGTGCCGCCGGATGGCGACGCTGCCGAACCGGCGGAGGAAATGGCTCGGCTGCCCGACGATCCCGGCGTCGATCCGGACGACGAAGAGCAAAAATCACCACGCAGGTTTCGATTGTTTTGATTTGGCTGAGCTTGAAAAGTTTGGCTGAGCTTGAAAGTTTTGGCGGATGGGAAGTAGGAATCACATGTTCGAACGCGTTCTGTCGTTTCTGAAGGACCTGCCGGGAGACGGCCGCGCCCGCAACAACGCCGATGATCCGCGCGTTGCCGCATCCGCCCTTCTCTACCATGTGATGAGTGCCGACGGCGTGCGTCAGGATGCCGAATGGGAGCGGTTCAAGGCGGTGCTGGCGGAAAGCTATTCGATCAGCGGCGACGAGCTCGACGCGCTTGCCGCTGCCGGCGAGCGGGCCGACCATGAGGCGATCGACCTCTACGCCTTCACCAGCGTTTTGAAGCGTCAGCTCGATCCGGACGCGCGAAAAGCCTTCATCGGCCTGATGTGGGAAATCGTCTATGCCGATGGCGAATTGCACGAGCTCGAGGACAATATCGTCTGGCGTGTCGCCGAGCTGATGGATGTCGAACGCCACGACCGCGTCGAGGCACGCCGCAAGGCGGCCGCCGAAGTGCCGGGCGCGGCTGGAATATCGAGCGACGAATAGACGGGATTCCCCATGCCATCCACGCCGAGGCCGAGACCAAAAATCCTGATCGTGCTGCATCAGGAGAGTTCGAGCCCCGGGCGCGTCGGCCACATGCTTATCGAAGAAGGCTTCGACCTCGATCTCCGCTGCCCGCCGCTCGGCGACGCCTTGCCGGAAACGCTGGACGGTCATGCCGGAACCGTGGTGTTCGGCGGACCGATGAGCGCCAATGACGAGGACGATTTCGTCCGCCGTGAGACCGACTGGCTAAAAGTGCCGCTCCGGGAGAACCGGCCGTTGCTCGGCATCTGCCTCGGCGCGCAGATGCTGGTCAACCATCTTGGCGGCAAGGTCGAGGGTCATGGCGAGGGGCTGGTCGAGATCGGCTGGTATCCGCTGACAGCGACCGAGGACGGCAAGAAGCTGATGCGCTGGCCCGAAATGGTCTATCAGTTTCACCGTGAGGGCTTTTCGCTGCCGAAGGACGCGACGCTGCTGGCGACGGCCGAAACCTATCCAAACCAGGCCTTTCGTTATGGCGACAATGCCTGGGGCATCCAGTTCCACGGCGAATTGACAAGGGCGATGATGCAGCGCTGGGTCGTTCGCGGCGCGCATCGCTTCGAGTTGCCCGGCGCGCAGCCCGGTCGCGATCATCTCGGCGGCCGGCTGATCTGGGACATGCATCTCAAGCGCTGGCTCGGCGAATTCCTGCAGACGATCTTCGGCAAGCCGGCGCTGTCCTGATCTGATCTAGTTTGCCCGGATCAGAGTGCCCTGGGATCAGTTTCGCCCGTTGAGGTGGCGCACCTTACGCAACTGCGAGAACAGCACCGCCCACAGCCCGGCGACAACGACTGCGCCGACGCCGCCGATCACCACCGCGGGCACGGTGCCGATCAATGCCGCCATGGTGCCGGCGCGGAATTCGCCGAGTTCGTTGGAGGCGCCGACGAAAACCTGATTGACTGCGTTGACGCGGCCGCGAACCTGGTCCGGCGTCCACAGCTGGATCAGCGTCTCTCTGATGTAGACGCTGAACATGTCGGCGGCGCCGAGCAAGGCGAGCGCTGCGATCGACAGCCAGGTGATGGTGGAAAGGCCGAACAGCACCGTGAAGGCGCCGAACAGCGCGACGAAGCCGAGCATGACCACGCCGGCATGGTTGCGGATCGGATGTCCGGCCAGCCAGATGGCAACGCAGATGGCGCCGATGCCCGGCGCCGAACGCAACAGTCCCAGGCCCCAAGGGCCGAGTTCGAGGATGTCGCGCGCATAGACCGGCAGCAGCGCCGTGGCGCCGGACAAAAGCACGGCGAACAAATCGAGCGAAATGGCGCCGAGCACGATCTTCTCGCTCCAGATGTAGCCGAAGCCGGCAAACAGGGTCTGCATCGTCGGCCTGTCGGTCTCGCTGCGCTGGGCAGGCTTCGGGATGGTGAAGACCAGCACCGCAGCGACAAACATCAGAACGGCAGCGGTGCCGTATGCCGCTTGCGCCGAGAGCCCGTAGAGCAGGCCGCCGGCGACCGGTCCGACGATGGTCGCCGTCTGCCAGGCGGACGAATTCCAGGCAATCGCGTTGCCGAAATCCTCCGGCGGCACGAGGTTGGCGAACAGCGACGCCGCGGCCGGTCCGAAGAAGGCGCGCGCGATGCCGAACATGGCGAGCACGCCGAAGATCAGTCCCGGTCCGCTAAGACCGCGTAGCGTCAGCAGCAGCAGGGCCAGCGCGCAGATCGCCTCCAGCAGCACCATCAGCGCCATGATCAGGCGGCGGCCGAAACGGTCAGCGACCACCCCGGTGATCAGCACCAGCAGCAGCGAAGGCAGGAACTGGACAATGCCGACAAGGCCGAGATCGAACGGATCGCGGGTCAGGTCGTAGACCTGCCAGCCGACGGCGACGGATACGATCTGGGTGGCGAATGTGGCGAGGAAGCGTGCCGCCCAATAGCTCAGGAAGGGTTTGTGCCGGAAGGCGGCATAGCGCCGGTCGGGCGGTGCGTGAGGTTCGGGTGTCATGAATCAGGCCCCGTGGCAAGGAAGTCGGCCGGCGGGGCACTTCCACGAGGGCGCTGATCCGACCACAGCGCTTTTAACGCAGTTCGGTGCGAGGCGCGCGCAAAAATCGGCTCTGGATCAAGGATTTCCGGCTACCATGCTAATTGCACAGCGAGGCGGAGGTGGAAGGGCTATTAGGCGCGCAGAGTTCTCCCCGCGCCCCCTCTGTCCTGCGGACATCTCCCCACAAGGGCCCTCAAGGGGGAGATTGGACGTCGCGGCGGCCTTCGCCAATCTCGAGCGTCAAAGGCGGCTTCGAGCGCGTCAGACCGTGGCCTTTGGCTTCCTGGTCTTCTTGACCGGCGCCGGCGGGGCGGCCTTGCGGCCAAGGCCGATCGCCTTCGCCAACTGCGAGCGCGAGGCCGCATAGGTCGGGGCGACCATCGGATAGTCAGCCGGCAAGCCCCATTTGGCGCGGTAGGCATCCGGCGTCAGTCCGAAATGAACGCCGATATGGCGTTTCAGGGATTTGAACTTCTTGCCGTCTTCGAGGCAGATGATGTAATCCGGCGTCACTGATTTCTTGGGATTGACCGCCGGGATCAGCGGTGCTGCGACCGGAACGGCGGGCTGGCCGAGACCACCTATCGACGCGCTGACGCTGGCGATGAGATCGCCGAGGCCGGAAGCGGGCAAGCGGTTCTTCTCGACGTAAGCGGACACGATGTGAGCGGTCAGCTCGAGAAGGTCGATGTCCTTGCGGGCTTTGTTGCTGTCGTCGGTCAATCTATTTTCTCCGTTAGTGGGGTCGCGGAATTCCTAGTCGGCAAATCTGCATAACGCAATGACGCCGCACCACGCTACACATTATTTTGAATAACAATACTAACGGCCGGGCCAGATCAACAGATTTGGCCTCGAACCGCTACAATATCAGACAATCAGGGATTTGTCGCGCCACAGTCGAAATCCCCCTTCGAAGGCGCGTGTGTTGTCGCCACGCTCGCAACCGGCAGGCAATTCGTCGAGTTTGTCGACATTGCCGCCGCCGATGACCACATAGTCAGGCTGAAGGGCGGCGCGCAGCCGCTCGACGACGTCGAAAACGTGTTTGCGCCATTTCTTCTTGCCGCGCTTTTCAAGGCCGCGTTCGCCGACATAGTCCTCGAAGCTGCTGCCCTTCTTGTAGGGAAGATGCGCGAGTTCCATCGGCTGGGCGACGTTGTCGAGGATCATCGCGGCACCGAGGCCGGTTCCGAGACCCAGGAACAGCATGCGCCCGCCTTCATAGCTGCCGACGGCCTGCATCAGCGCGTCGTTGACCAGCTTCACCGGCTTGCCGAACTGCGTTGCGAAGTCAAATCCGACCCAGCCCTTGCCGAGATTGGCGGGGTCGGCCAATGGCCTGTTGTGGTGCACCGGGCCAGGATAACCGATCGAGACGACGTCGTAGGGCAAGCCATCGGCGAGCGTCTGCACGGCGGCGATCATCTGCTGCGGCGTCAGGCCGGGTCCGGAATCGGCCTTGCGCTCCTCGCCGCCGGCGCTGGTGAGGATCTTGACATGGGAGCCGCCGATATCGATCGCAAGCACGATCTTTTCGCTCTCCGGTGCCGGCTTTTTCGCCGCTTTGGCCATTGCGTCGCCTCCGAGTTCATTTCGCCGGGTTGATCCAGCCGTTCGGCGGTCCGAACCCGGCCATCGCATCGGCGGGACCCCATGCTCCCGGCTCATAGAGGTGTGGCGGCGTGGTATCGCCGAGCACCGGGCCGACGATCCGCCAGGCAAGCTCGCTGGCGTCCTGACGGGTGAACAACTGGCCATTGCCGTTCATGGCGTCGCCGATCAGCCGCTCATAGGGCGGCATGTCGCCCTTGCTGTCGTCGAGCGCGGTGAGTTCGACCTGCTCGCCGATCATGTCGTCACCAGCGGCCTTGCGCTGGGCGCCGATCGAGATCGCCACCTGCGGGTCGATGCGGAAACGGACGTGATTCGCATCTCCGGGTTTGATCGGGTCGAAGACGTCGAGCGGCGGCCGCTTCAAACGCACGATGACCTCGGTGGCGTGCACCGGCATGCATTTGCCGGCGCGGATGAAGAAGGGCACGTCCCGCCAGCGCCAGGTGTCGACGAAGAAACGCACCGCCGCGAAGGTCTCGACCGGCGAATTCGGCGCGACGCCCGGCTCGCTGAGATAGCCTTTGAACTGGCCGCGCACGACATCGTCACTGGTCAGCGTCCGGATCGCCCGCAGCACCTGCACCTTCTCGTCGATCAGATCGTCGGCCGAGCGGCCAACGGGCGGCTCCATGGCCAGCAGCAGCAGGATGTTGAGCAGATGGTTCTCGATGACGTCGCGGATGCAGCCGACCTCGTCGTAGAAGCGGCCGCGGCCTTCGACGCCGAAATCCTCGGCCATGGTGATCTGCACGCTCTCGACGAAATTGCGGTTCCAGATCGGCTCGAGAAAGGAATTGGCGAAGCGGAAATAGAGCAGGTTCTGGATCGCCTCCTTGCCGAGATAATGGTCGATGCGAAAGATCGACTGCTCGTCGAACACCAGGTGAAGGACCCGGTTCAGCCAGCGCGCCGATTGCAGATCGTGACCGAACGGCTTTTCCACCATCAGGCGCGCGCCCTGGGCTGCGCCCGACTGTTCCAGGCCCTGGATGACCGTCTCGAACATGGTCGGCGGCACCGCCAGATAGTGCAGCGGGTGCTGCGCGGTCCCGAGCGCGCTTTTCAGCTTCTCGAATGTCGCGGCGCTGCGGTAGTCGCCGCTGACATAGCGAAGCAGCGAGGCAAGTTTCGCGAATATCTTCTCGTCGACCTTGCCGATGGCCTTGACGATGCCGTCGTGGGCCCGCGCCTGCAACTGCTTCAGGTCCCAGGCGTCGAAAGCGACGCCGATCACCGGTTCGGTGAGCGTTCCCTTGGCGACCATGGCGTAAAGTGCCGGGAAGATTTTTTTGTGGGCGAGGTCGCCGGTCGCCCCGAAAAGCACCAGCGTGTCGGACCGTTCCTGGTTCATGAGCGTGTCTTCCCCGTCACGAGCCGATCTTCGGCTTTTCGACATGGCCGCCAAAGGCATAGCGCATGGCGGATAGCAGCTTGTCGGCGAATTCGGATTCGCCTTGCGAGGCGAACCGGTCGAACAGGGCCGAGGACAGAACAGGCGCCGGCACGCCGGTGTCGATCGCCGCCTTCAGCGTCCAGCGGCCTTCGCCGGAATCCGAAACCCGTCCGCCGAACTGCGTCAGCCCCGAATCGGCCTTCAATACGCCCGCCGTGAGGTCGAGCAGCCAGGAGCCGATGACGCTGCCATGCCGCCAGACCTCGGCAACCTGGGCGATATCGATGTCGAACTGGTAATATTGCGGGTTTTCCAATGGGCTGGTTTCGGCGTCGGCGGTCCGCTGTCTCTTGCCGGCATTCGCCGACTTCAGGATGTTCATGCCTTCGGCATAGGCGGCCATGACGCCGTACTCGATGCCGTTGTGGACCATCTTGACGAAATGGCCGGCGCCGCTCGGTCCGCAGTGGAGATAGCCGAACGGTGCGGTTCCGGCATCCTTGCCAGGGGCAGGCATCCCGGCATCGGCCCCCGGCGCCAGGGTGGCGAAGACCGGGTCGAGATGCTGGACCGCGCTGTCGGGGCCGCCGATCATCAGGCAATAGCCGCGCTCGAGGCCCCAGACGCCGCCGCTGGTGCCGACATCGACATAGTTCAAGCCTTTCGATGCCAGGCGCGCGGCATGGTCGACAGCTTCGTGATAATAGGAATTGCCGCCGTCGACGATGATGTCGCCCGGCTCCATTAGGTCGGCCACCTGGTCGACGACCCGGCTGGTGATCGCCGCCGGCAGCATCAGCCAGGCGCTGCGCGGCTTGGTCAGCTTGCCGACGAACTCCTCCATCGAAGCGGCTCCGATCGCGCCAGCCGTCACAAGGGCTTCAACGCTGGCCGGGTTGATGTCGTAGACCACGCATTCGTGGCCATCGCGCAGCAGGCGCCGCACCATGTTGGCGCCCATCCTGCCCAGTCCCATCATTCCGATCTGCATGTTTTTCGTCCTGCTTCTTGAGGGATAGAAGATCTACTGGCTCTATTGTTGGAGCATGATCTTTTCCGAAAACCGGTTTCCACTTTTCGCTAACGCGGACCTTCGGTTCGGGATCATGCTCTAGTCCGGCTTGTCGATAGCGACGGAAAAGTCGACATTCTCCCAACGGCCGGCATCGGGCCAGAAAAAAGTAAAGACGATCCTATTGCCCGGCGGGACATCGGCAACGGGCAGGTCCGTGAGATGGATGCCGAAGGCGTTCTCGATCGTCGCGGCGTCATAGATGGTTGCCCAATTATCGTTGCTCCAATGGACCACCGCCCGCGTCAGCAGTTCGACGCGCAGCAGCTTGCCGGCGGGCATGCCGCGGAGCTTGTGGTTGAAGCGCCATGTCCGGCGCGGCGCCACGGTCCTGTCCTCGATGTAACGCCTCACGCCTTGCGGCGGCATGTCGAAGACGGCGCCGTCTTTGAGCGAGCGCAGCAGCTTGATATGCTCCGAATGCGCCCAGACCAGAGGCATGGCGCTGCCCGACGGTCCGCCGTGCCGCAGTTCGTGTTCGGCGATGTCGGGACCATCCCAGACCTGCTCCGGCAGCAGGCCGCCAAACCCGGCCGAATCCTCCAGGGTCTTTAACAGGCTCGCTGCCTTGTCCTTGCGGCCCGCCGCCAGTTCGTAATGGGCGCGCTCGCCGACCAGCAGCGGCCAGGGCCGGCCCTGGCCGGACCCGTCGAAGGGCGCGCCGTCGGCGTGCTCGCCATAGCCGTCGCTGGTATAGCGATACCAGACGGGCCCCTGCGGCAGGTCGCAGCGCAGCCGCGCATCGATGACCCTGACCGTGTCGACGATGCGCGGATCGTCGGCGGCCCTGAGGCCGAAGCGGACGAGCGCCAGCGCATCCGGGCTGACGATCGCCTCGGCCGGCCGGTCGCTATCGCCCGGCGGCCGGTTCTTGATCGGCACATAGCCGTCCCTCGGCGACGCCGCGCCGGCGGTGTCGGGCGGCGCGATGCGGACGTAATAGCCCTCGACGCCGACCTCTTCGCCGAGTGGAGTGCCGGTGACATAGGTCCAGCGCTCGATCTGGTCGTTCCAGACATCGGCGGTTTCCCGCAGATAATTTGCCGGCTCTGCTTTGCCGCAAGTTTCGAACAGGTCGGCCGCGGCCAGCAGGGCGGCGATCTCGACGGCCAGCGTGAACGGGCTGTAGCCGGCATCCTCCTCCCAGCGGTCTTCGCCGGTGACCGGACCGTTGCGCACGACATAGGAAGCGGCGCGTTCGACCATCGGCATGAAGGAGCGCAACGCGGCGTCTGCCAGATGCCCAGCCCGGCGCAGCGCATCTGCGAGCAGCAGCGGAAACGCGCACTCGTCCATCTGGATGCCCGGCCAATAGGCTGATCCGTCGAGCCAGGCGTTCTGCGGCCAATGCCCATCCGGCTGCTGGATCGAGCGGAGATAGGCGAGGATCTCAAGCGCTTGCGCCGGATCGCCGGCGGCGAGGAAACCGCCCGCGGTTTCGACCAGGTCGCGCGGCCAGACCAGATGATAGCCGCCGATATCGTCGTCGCCCTTGCTGAAGCCCCACGGGATCGACAGGCTGGCGACGGCCGCTCCGGTGGATGAGCGATGCGTTGCCAGAACCGCCGTGCTGACACGATAGGTGTTGATCGCCGCACCACGCCGGTCCAGCGGCAGCAAGCCAGCCTGCCACTCCCGCCATTTTTCGATAAAGGATTTGGCCGCGGGCGCAAAGCCTCGCTTCAGGCTGGCCGAGGCATTTTCCGCCGCCGCTTGCGGCGTCGTTCCGAAACCCAGCGCCAGCAGCGCCTTCGGGTCCGCAGCCGAAAACCCGATCTCGCCGGTCAGCGCGACATTGCCGTCCTCGGCCCTGCGGCAAGCCGGGTCGAGCCGGCCGTCACGACGGAGTTGCTGCCAGCCGTCGGAGACACCGACATAGCCGGCCGAGCATGCTCCCCAGAGCAGCGACGAGGCGAGCGCCAGGCAAACGCCACGTCCCGATGCAAACAGAACAGGCCTTCCCTCGTGGTCGCCGACCCAGGCGGTGTTGGCCATGCCGGCATTGACCAGATGCGGCGCCAGCAGCGCGTAGACGCGGTGGTCGGCGTATGTGCCTTTCAGCGGCGTGAAGATGATTTCCTGCAGCAGAGCAGGACGTTCCGGGTCCGTAACGATGCTCTTTTCGATCCGGTAGGTGGCGGCGGTGTTGACCAGCCTGTAGGCGGGCACCCCATCCTCGAACGGCTCGAGGCTGTGCACGGCATCGCGCTTCTCTTCCGAGAAATAGAAGCCGGGGCCGGTGACGACCAGTCCCATGTCTCGGGTGCAGCCGCTGTCGAGGCGGGGATAATAGACCTCGTTGAGAATGCCGTGGCTGATCGTGAACCAGACAGGACAGGCCGGCGAAAGCGCGGTTCCGACGCCGCTCTTGGCGCTCGACGTCCAGCGCGCCGGAATTCCGGGTGCGCCCAGCGCATCAGTCGGCGTCGCTGCCATCTTGATTTCGGTCTCCTTCCCCATCCCTAGACCAGGAGCTGAAGCCTTTTCAATCATTGCACCGCAAGTTGATCGTCAAACCGTCATCGATCGCTGTTGACAAGCGCGCCCATCTAAATTTGTCTGACAATATTGAAACGAGGGTCGTCATAACAGCCGCCAGCAGCCAACAACGACCAGCAATCCATGGGAGGATAACAGATGAAGAAGATACTCGTCCTGAGTGCCCTTGCAGCGATGCTCGCGTCAGGCGCATCACTGGCCGACACCAGCGACAAGAAGATCGCCTTTTCCAACAATTATGCCGGCAATTCGTGGCGACAGGCGATGCTCGACAGCTATGCCATCGTCACCAAGAAGGCGGTCGCCGACGGGGTAGTCGCTGCCGCGGATATCTTCACGACGGCCGACAAGGAAGTGCCGACCCAGGCAGCCCAGGTGCAGAACCTGATCCTGCAGGGCTATGACGCCATCGTCATCAACGCCGCCTCGCCGGACGCGCTCAACGGCGCCGTCAAGCAGGCCTGCGACGCCGGCATCGTCGTCGTCTCCTTCGACGGCATCGTCACCGAGCCCTGCGCCTACCGCGTCGTCGTCGACTTCAAGGACATGGGCAGGCAGGAAGTCGAGCAGATGGCCAAGTTCCATCCCGAGGGCGGCAATCTGCTGGAAATCCGCGGCCTTGCCGGCACCTCGATCGACGACGCCATCCACGCCGGAATTCTGGAGGGCGTCGCCGCCCATCCCGAGTTCAAGATCGTCGGTTCGGTGACCGGCGACTGGGACCAGACCACAGCACAGAAGGCGGTCGCGACGATCCTGCCGTCGCTGCCGGAAATCGTCGGCGTCGTCGATCAGGGCGGCGACGGCTATGGCGCGGCACAGGCCTTCGCCGCCGCCGGCAAACCGCGCCCGACCATCATCATGGGCAACCGTCAGGACGAATTGCAGTGGTGGAAGGAACAGAAGGACAAGGATGGCTACCAGACCTGGTCGGCGTCGATTGCGCCGGGCGTGTCGTCGCTGGCCTTCTGGGTGGCGCAGCAGGTGCTCGACGGCCGCACCGATGTGCCGCATGACCTGTTGGTGCCATACCTCGCCTTCACCCAGGATAATTTCGAGGCCGAGCTGCCGAACATCCCCAAGGGCGGCGTCGCCAGCCACGAATACACGCAGGAAGACGCCATCGCGGCGATCAAAGCCAACATCAAGTGAGCGTGGCACATCCAATGCCGCGCGCGTCATCGACCGGATATCGCTAGGGATGCCCGAGACCGATGCAGACATCATCAGACTGGACGGAGCCGAAAAACATTTCGGCGCCGCCACTGTCGACATAATCAGACTGGACGGAGCCGAAAAACATTTCGGCGCCGTCCGGGCGCTTGCCGGGGTGGATTTCCACGTCGGCGCCGGCGAATGCGTCGGTCTCGTCGGCCACAATGGCGCGGGCAAGTCGACGCTCATGCATATGGTGGCGGGCACGCTCGTGCCCGACAGCGGTCGGATCGCGGTGCGTGGCGGCATCGAGGACAATTATTCGGTGCTGCGCGCCCAACAACTCGGCATACGCTGCGTCTTCCAGGAACTGTCGCTGTGCCCGAACCTCAGCGTTGCCGAGAACATCCGAATCAACCACCCGGCGCTGCGCGGCCTCGGCTGGCGGCGCAAGGCGGCCGATCTGATCGCCGCCAAGCTCGACGAGATATTTCCGGGCCACAGCATCTCCGCCGCCGATATCGCCAGCGACCTTTCCATCGGCAGGCGGCAGATGGTCGAGGTGGCGCGCGCCTTCACGGTGACGCAGGATCCGCTCGAATTGGTCATCCTCGACGAGCCGACATCCTCGCTCGACGCGCACACGGCCGGCCAGTTGCTGGGTTTCGTCCGGCGCTTTGTCGCCGGGGGCAAGAGCTGCATCCTGATCTCGCATGTTCTGGGCGAGGTGCTCGGGAATGCCGACCGCATCGTGGTGATGCGCGACGGCAAGGTCGTTGCGTCGGATGCGGCTAAGGCTTTCGATCGCGACAGGCTGGTGACGACCATGGGCGGAGCGGCAGCGCGTGAGAAGATCGCGGCCGAAATCGCGACCCAAAAGCCGGAGACCGGCCCGTTGCGGGTCCGGGCCCGCCCAGCGCGGCAACAGGACGGCAACGAACTTGTGGCGCATGCCGGCGAAATCATCGGCCTTGCCGGGCTTGCCGGTCATGGCCAAACCGATCTGCTGCTGGCGATTTTCGCAGCCGCGGCGCGCACCAAAACCGGCATCGAGGTCACAGCACCGGTGGCGCTGGTGGCCGGCGACCGCCAGTCTGACGGGATCTTTCCGCAATGGTCGATTGCGCAAAACATCGGCATCCGCTCGCTGGCGCGATTGCACAACGGCCTGCTGATCTCGCCGCGGCGCGAAGCCGAGCTCGCCGACTTCTGGCAAAAGAAAATCGGCATCCGCACCCCCGACATGAACAACAACATCTTCTCGCTGTCCGGCGGCAACCAGCAGAAGGCCCTGTTTGCCCGGGCGCTCGGTTCCGACGCCAAGATCGTGCTGATGGACGACCCGATGCGCGGCGTCGACATCGGCACCAAGCTCGAGGTCTACGACCTTGTGCGCGAAGAGGCCGGCCGCGGCCGTACCTTCCTCTGGTACACCACGGAAACCGAAGAGCTCGACAATTGCCACCACGTCTATGTGTTCAAGAACGGCCGGATCGTCGCCAAGCTTGGTCGCGACGAGCTGACCGAGGAAAAGATCATCCAGTCCTCGTTCGGCGATGCGGCCTGAGATGACGGCAGCACCCGTCGAGAGCGGTCCCAAGAGTTCTTCCGAGCGAAGCGCGCTGGCGCGGGCGCGCCTGCTGCGCGGGCTGCTGCCTGCGATGTCGCTGGTGCTGGTGCTGCTGGCGATCGCCTGGCTCAACCCGCGCGCCATCAGCTATTTCGGCTTCAGCCTGATGCTCAACCTGGCGATCCCGATCGCATTGGCGACGATCGCGCAGATGTTCGTCATTGCCGGCAACGAGCTGGACCTGTCGATCGGCACCTTCGTCGGTTTCGTCGGCTGCGTCACGGCGACATGGCTGAAGGAGGCGCCGCTGGTCGGTGTCTTGATCCTCCTCGGGTCGATCGGCGTCTATGCGCTGCTCGGCGCGCTGATCCATCTGCGCAACCTGCCTTCAATCGTGGTGACGCTCGGCATGAGTTTTGTCTGGCAGGGCCTCGCCATCCTCATCCTGCCGAAGCCCGGCGGCAAGGCGCCGGACTGGCTGCTGTCGCTCATGGCCTTCAAACCGCCCTTCGTTCCGTTCCCGATCATTGCGGCGCTGCTGATTGCCGCGGTCGTCCACTTCGGGCTGATGCGCACCTCGTATGGCGTGATCCTGCGCGGCTCCGGTGGCAATGCCGCGGCCCTCAGCCGTGCCGGCTGGTCGCTGCTCAAGACCAAGGTCGTGCTGTTCGCATTGACCGGCCTGTTCGGCGTTTTATCCGGCATGGCCCTGATCGGCATCACCACCTCGGCCGATGCCAATATCGGCAATGGCTACACGCTGCTGTCGATCGCCGGCGTCATCCTCGGTGGCGGCGAATTCGTCGGCGGCCGGGTATCGCCGATCGGCGCGGTGATCGGCGCGCTGACGCTGGCGCTCGCCGCGTCGCCGCTGCTGACCTTCATGCACATCCCGCCCGATTGGCAGGTGGCCGCCAACGGCGCCATCCTCATCATCGTGCTGGCGGCCCGGGTGCTGATCAGCCGCAAAGAGAGGTGAGGAGATGGCATCGTTGCGATTGCTGCTCGCCAAACCCTGGATCTGGTCCTTCATCGGCGCGCTGCTGGTGTGGCTGGCGACGGTCACCTTCACCGGCGGATATGGCGGCGGCGGCATGATCACGGCAGCACTTTCGCTCGCCGTCTTCACCGTCATCGTCGGTGTCGGCCAGATGTTCGTGATCACGCTCGGTCCCGGCAATGTCGACCTGTCGCTGCCCGCCAATATCGGCCTCGCCAGCGCCGTCGCCATGAAGGTGATGGACGGCAATGATTCAATGATCGCGGTCGGGCTGCTGGCGGCGCTGGCCTGCGGCATGGCGATCGGCGCCGCCAATTATCTGTTGATCTGGGCGCTGCGCATTCCACCGATCATCGCCACACTGTCGGCGAGCTTCATCATCCAGTCGATCGACATCAGCTATGGCCGCGGCTTGCAGATCAAGCCGCCGCCGGGCTTTGCCAGTTTCACCAACTGGCAGATTCTTGGCATTCCGGTGCTGGCGATCCTCACCGTGCTGTTCTCCATCGGCGCTGCAATCGCGCTGCAGCGCATGATCTATGGCCGTTCGGTGCTGGCGATCGGCCAGAACATCCGCGCGGCGTGGCTGGCCGGCGTCAATGTCGGCCGCATCCGCTTTCTTACCTACACGCTGTCGGGCGCGCTCGGCGGCCTCGACGGGGCGCTGCTCGCCGGCTATTTCCGCGGCGCCAATGTCGATATCGGCAATGAGTACCTGCTGGCCTCGATCGCCGTCGTCGTCATCGGCGGCACGTCGGTAGCCGGCGGCAAGGCCAATGTGCCGGGTGTATGGGGCGCGGCCCTGTTCCTGGTGCTGCTTTTGACCATGCTCAACACGTTCGGCGTCAGCGCCGGCGTCCGTCTGTTGCTGACCGGGCTGATCATCGTCGGCGTCATCACTGCCGCCGGCGGGCAGAAAGCGCTGCGCTAGCAAGCGGCGGCCCTTGGCGGCGCTGACCTGTGTCATCTCATACGTGCTTGCGCCCGCCAGATTCGCGGAACCAGCTGTCGGGATAGGGATACCACCAGTCCTGGATCGCTGGCCTGTGGTCGATGATGACCATCTTCGAGCGGCGGAAGGCATCCAGCCCCTGGCGACCAAGTTCGCGGCCGAGGCCCGACGCCTTCCAGCCGCCGAACGGCAGTGCGTCGTTGTCGATCAGCGGATTGTTGACCCAGACCATCCCTGCCTCAAGCCGCTCCGCAGCCTCATGCGCCTCGGCAAGATCAGTGGTGAACACCGAGGCGCCGAGCCCGAACGGGCTGTCATTGGCAAGTTCTACCGCCTCGTCGAAATCCTTGACCCGGCAGATCGCGGCGACTGGCCCGAAACATTCTTCGCGCACGATCGCCATGTCGGGGGTGACGCCGGTCAGGATCGTCGGCTCGTAGAACCAGCCGACATTGTGCGCCGGCGGAATACGCCCGCCGGTGATCGCCTTAGCACCATTGCGCACGGCATCGTCGACCAGCCGCATGACTTTCGCCCGCGCCGCCTCGCTGACCAGCGGCCCGATCTCGGTCTTGTCGAGGCCGTTGCCGATGCGCAGCGCCCGTGTCTTCTGCGCAAACAGCTCGACAAAGCGGTCATGAACGGCATCGACGACGAAAAACCGTTCGGCCGAGGTGCAGACCTGGCCGGTGAGATGGAACGCGGCGGTGACGCTGCCGGCGGCCGCCACGTCGAGCGGGGCGTGTCGGCTGATGATCAGCGGATCGCTGCCGCCGGCCTCGATGACGCATGGCTTCATGCGCTCGGCGCAAGCGACGGCGACAGCCTTGCCGGCGGCGACCGAACCGGTGAAGGCAACCGCATGGGTGCGATCGGAGGCGATCAAAGCCTGCGCCGTGGCCGCCGCGCCGGGCAGGCAGGAAACCAGGCCCTCCGGCAGTGAGCGGAACACGGTCATGTAATTCAGCGTCGACAGTGTCGTCGCTTCGGCCGGCTTGATGACGCAGGCATTGCCGGCGGCAAGCGAGGCGGCAACGGTCCAGCACATCAACAGGATCGGGAAATTGTAGGGCATGATGTGCACAGACGTGCCGTAGGGCTCGTAGCGCGCATACTGGAACGAACCCGCCTGCGTCGTGCCGGCGATCTTGCCGGCATCGTCGCGCGCCATTTCGGCGTAGTAGCGGAAGATCGGCGCGCAATTGGCGATCTCGCCGATTGCTTCCGGATAGGGCTTGCCCATCTCGCGCACCATCAGCTCGGCGCAGCAGGTGAAGTCGGCCGCCTCGATGGCGTTGGCGACTGCATGCAGATGCCTGGCGCGGCTCTTGGCGTCGAGCTTTTTCCAGGCAGCTTGCGCCCTGGCCGCAGCGGTGAGCACGGCGTCGATCTCGCCGTCGGTTGCAGTCGCGATGGCGCCGACGGTTTCCAGTGTCGCCGGATCGATCACCGGTTTTGCCGCGCCGGTCATCGGCCGATAATCCGGATTGACGAAGAAGGCCGGCCGGTCAGGTGAGAAGTCCATGGTCGTCCTTTCAAGTCGCTCAGCGGATCATGTAGACCTTCTTGATTGTCTCGTGGACGGTGCAGACGCCCTTCCAGTCCTGCGGAAAGAACGCCGCGGTGTCGGGTTCGATCTCGATCACCTCGCCGGATTCGTGGACATAGGTGCAGCGGCCCTCTAGGAAATGGCAGAATTCGTCGCGGGTGACGTGGCAGTGCCATTTGCCTGGGGTGCAGACCCACAGCCCGCATTCGGAGCGGCCTTCCGGCCCCTTGTGCAGCAATTTGCCGGAGGTACGGGATTCGCCCTCGATCATCGTGGGGATGACGCCCCAGTCGACGAGGTCGGTGAGGGCAAGCGGCGATTTCATGATCGGTGTCGGCATGTCGTGAAGCTCCAGTGGCTGGCTTCAGGCCAGCATGTAAATGTTGCGGATGGTCTCGTGGACGGTGCATTCGCCGGTCCAGCCGGCCGGGAACATGACCACCGTGGCAGCGGAGACTTCTATCACCTCGCCGTTGTCCGATCGGTAGGTCGCGCGGCCGGCAACGAAATGGCACAGTTCGTCGCGCGGGATCGCCAGCCGCCAGCGGCCGGGCGTGCAGACCCAGATGCCGGATTCCGGCTGGTTGTTTGGCCCCTTGTGGACGAGCCTGCCGGTGGAGTGCGAAGCACCTTCCAGCGCATCGGGCTGGGCGCCCCAGTCGATCAGGTCGGTGCGGGTGGAGGCTTGGTGGAGGTGTGGGGCGGAGGAGGTCATATGGGAGTTCCGCCATGCTTGTGCTTGACGTGCCCGCGCTCTCCGGCGGGGGCGCGAAGGAATGCCATACCCATCAGCCCGGTCACAGCAGTTTCTCCAGCAGCCCCGCTGCCTTCTCCGGGCCGTTCTGCGCCTGCATCTGCGCCGACGTCTTCGCCAGCTTGGCCCTGATTGCCGGGTCGGTCAGGCAGGTTTCGATCTTGGCGATCAGCTCGGCGTCGCTCCAGTCGTAGCGCGGCATGCCGAAGCCGTGGCTGGTCTCCTCGACCCGGGTCGCGTTGTCGTGGCCATCCCAGACATAGGGCATGATGATCGCCGGCTTGCCGAAGTAGAGACACTCGGTGAACGAGTTGTTGCCGCCATGGTGGATAACCGCATCGACCTGCGGGATCACCGAGGGCTGCGGAAACCAGCTCTCGACGATGACATTGCCGAGCACTTGCGCGTATTGGTCCTTGTAGCCGCCGACATTGACCAGCGCCCGGTAGCGAGTCTCGGCCAGCGTCGCGATGATGCGCTTCAAGAGATCGACATCGCCGGCGCCAAGGCTGCCGAACGAGACGTAGAGCAGCGGCCCGTCATTATTCTCAGCAAAGGTCGGCACGGTGTAGGGCTTCTCCTGCCGCACGCAGCCTTCCAGATACTGGAATTTTGCCGGGTCGAGCGGATGGCGGCGCTTGAACTTTGCCGCTTCGGGATAAAGCAGCAGGTTGAGGTAGGGCGAGGCCTCGAAGAACTGGCCGATCGGATAAGACGCTTCGTTGTTCGCTTTCAAAAACGCATTGAAGTCGTCATGGATCGGCTTGATGACGGCGTTGAAATGGTTGCGGTAGCGCTCATGACAGGCGTGGTCGTTCTCGCCGCAGCCGGACAGATGCGGCGGGATGTCCTCGTCCTCGATCTCATTTTCCGAGCAGGAGATGACGCGCACCCATGGCTTGCCATACTGCTTGATCGCCGGGAACAGGATGACGTTGTCGACGCAGATGACGTCGGGCTTGATCGTCGCAAGCACGCCGGGCAGGTCCTTCTCAGCCCATTTGGCGCTGTCGACGATCGCCGTCCAGCAGTCCTTCACGTAATTGTCGACCTGGTCGTAGGGCGATTTGCGAAAATTCGGGATGTGGCCGTTGATGAAGTCTTCCCAGAACTTGGCCATCTGCTCGGGCGGCATCGGCTCGGACAGGTTCACCGGATGCGCCTCGAAGCCGTAGCCCTTGTAGACGTCGAGGAAGCCGGGGTCCGACAGGAACACCGCTCTGTGGCCGCGCGCCTCGACCGCCTGGGCGATACCGACGGAGTTGAGCGCCGGGCCGTAGGCCGCTTCCGGAAAAAACGCGATGGTCTTCTGCGCCATGAAAGTTCTCCTTCAATCAATCTGCGAAAATTCTGACGTCGGCGGCATCCCAGCCGAGTTCAACCGCATCGCCCGACGCGACCGGGCGGCGGTCGGCGGCGTCGGCGGTGACGCGCACCAGGAACGGTTTTTGTGACAGAGCGGTGCGGACATGCAGCTGCAGGTCGAGCCCGTGATAGGCGAGCGCCTCGACGATGCCGGCAACACGGTTGGCCGTCTCTGGCGGCGGGAACAGTCGGATGCGCTCGGGTCGCACCGAAGCGACCGCCGCAGCGCCGGGCGAAAGTATTTCGGGAACCGTGCCGACGATTCGCGCACCATTGGCTGCCAGCACGCCATTGTCGGCGGCTTTGCCCGGCACGAAATTCATGACGCTGATGAAGTCGGCGACGAAACGGTCGGCCGGATGTTCGTAGACCGCATGCGGCGTGTCGCATTGCAGCAGCTTGCCGTCCCTCAGCACCGCCATGCGGTCCGCCATAACGAGCGATTCTTCCTGGTCATGGGTGACGATGACGAAGGTGATGCCGACTTCGTTCTGCAGCCGCTTCAGCTCCAGTTGCATGGCGCCGCGCAATTTCTTGTCGAGTGCACCGAGCGGCTCGTCGAGCAGCAGCAGCCGCGGCCGCTTGACCAGCGCACGGGCAAGCGCGACGCGCTGCTTCTGGCCGCCCGACAATTGCTCCGGCTTGCGGTCGGCGAAGGCGACGAGCTCGGTCGTCGCCAGGATTGCATCGACGCGGGAACGGATTTCGTTTGCCGGCAAGCGTTCCATTTCAAGGCCGTAGGAAACATTGGCCCGGACGCTCATATGCGGAAACAGCGCGTAGGACTGGAACATCAGGTTGACCGGCCGCCTGTTGGGCGGGGTTTTGGCGATGTCGCGGCCGTCGAGCAGGATGCGCCCCTCATTGGGCGTCTCGAAACCGGCCAGCATGCGCAGCAGCGTGGTCTTGCCGCAGCCGGAAGGTCCGAGCAAGGCGAAGAACTCGTTCTCGCGGATATCGAGCGAGATGCCGTCGACGGCCGTCACCCGGCCGAAGTTCTTCGACACCTTGTCGATCGCCAGCAGCGTGCGGGGCTCGCTCATTGGCCGATGACTCCGCGGTTGAGCCGCTGCGACAGGGTCAGCGCGGTGATTGAGACCGCCATGACGATGGTCGCCAATGCATTGATCTCCGGCGTGATGCCGAAGCGGATCATCGAATAGATCTGCATCGGCAGCGTAGTCGAGGCGCGGCCGGCGCCGGCGGTGAAGAAGGCGATGATGAACTCGTCGACCGAAAGGGTGAAGGCGAGCAGCGCGCCGGCGACGACCGCAGGCAGGATGACCGGCAATGTCACCCGCCTGAAGGTGGTGAGCGCGGAAGCGCCGAGATCGGCGGAGGCCTCGACGATCGACCAGTCGAAGCTTTTTAGCCGCGCGCGCACCACCGAGCAGACGAAGGCGAGGTTGAAGACGACATGGGCGAGGATGATGGTGTGCAGGCCGAGCGTGAAATCGAGCATGGAAAAGAAGCTGAGCAGCGCCACCGCCAGCACGATGTCGGGAATGATCATCGGCGCAAAGATCAGCGCCTCGAGGCCGCTTCCGTACTGCCGGCGCATTTCGACGCCGATGGCCAGCAAGGTGCCGAGCAGCGTGGCGATGGCAGTCGAGACCAGCGCCACGATCAGCGTGTTGAGGGCGGCGGAAAGGATCGCGACGTTTCCGGCGAGCGAGGCATACCATTTCAGCGAAAAGCCCGACCAGACGGTCGGCAGCCCGCCTTGGTTGAACGACAGCGCCACCAGTACGGCGATCGGAATGTAGAGGAAGGCGAAGACCAGCGTCAGCACGAGCCAGAGCGTGCGCCGTGTGGCGGGCGAGCGCTCAGTCATCGGCGCCTCCTTTCGCTTCGGCGATACGGCCGGCGGCGCGATCGGCAGCCAGGGCCTGCGCCGTCAGCACCAAAAGCATGATGGCGATCAGCGCCATCGCCAGCGCTGCGCCGAACGGCCAGTCATTGGCGGTCAGGAACTGGTCGTAGACAAGATTGCCGATCATCTGGAAGCGGCCGCCGCCGAGCAGTGCCGGCGTGACGAAATTGCCGATCGACAGCACGAAGACGAACACCGCCCCGGCGGCGATGCCCGGCACCGTCAGCGGCAGTATAACCCGGCGAAATGTGGTCATGGCCGAAGCGCCGAGATCGCGCGAGGCCTCGGCCAGCTCCGGATTGAGCCGCGACAGCGGCGCGTAGCAGGCGAGGATGACGAAAGGCAGGTAATTGTAGACCAGACCGGCGATGACGGCGCCTTCGGTATAGAGCATCGACGGCGGCTCGCCGGTATAGCCGAACCAGCGCAAGAGCTGGGTGATCAGGCCTTCGCGGTTGAGCAGCACGATCCATGCATAGGTGCGGATCAGGTAATTGGACCAGAAAGGCAAGACGGCGAAGAACAGGAACACCGGCTGCCACCGGCGCGGTGCTGCCGCGATCGCATAGGCGGCGGCATAGCCGATCACCACGGCGATCAGCGTTGCCGTGCCGGCGATGCGCGCCGAATTGAGGAAGATGCCGGCATAGAGCGGGTCGAGCACCAGCCCGAAATTCTCCAGCGTGAAGCTGTATTCGATGCCGCCATAAATGCCGCGCCGGAAGAAGGCGAGCGCCAGCACCAGCGCGCATGGCACCACCATCAAGGCGGTGAGCCAAGCCAGCGCCGGCGCCATCAGCAAGGAGGAGCGAGAAGGTGTGAACGATCTCATGTCGCACCCTCCTCTGGCCTTGAGGCCATCTCAAAGGCATCGAAATTGTGTTTGGACAAGCGCCCCCTCACCCGGATTGCCAACCGAATTGCGAAAGGCAATTCGGGGCAATCCGACCTCTCCCCGAGGGGAGAGGAGGTCGCCGACCTTGGCGTCAGCCTCTTCTCCCCAGCGGGGAGAAGGTGGCCGCGAAGCGGCCGGATGAGGGGGTGCTGCGCCGGAGATTGGCGAGCGGCTGCAAGCCAGCCGAACTCCCCCCTTGAGGGGGAGATGGCCGGCAGGCCAGAGGGGGGCGTGAAGGAACGCAAGCCTGATTCCAGATGCCGAAACTACTGCGCCGCCTTGATCTCGCTGACGATCTTCGAATAGTCGCGCTGGGCGTCGCCGACGTCGCGCAACTGCTCGAACTTGACCAGTTCGGCCACAGGCATGTTCATATTTGGGAATTTGGCGAGGAAATCCGCCGGCAGGCTTTCCATAGCCGGCTTGTTCGGCACCTTGTAATCGATGTTCTGAGCCGCCCAGGCGTGGTTCTTGGCGTCCAGCATGAAGTTGATGAACTGGAAGGCGGCGTCCTTGTTGGCCGATGCCTTCATCACCACCATCGTATCGACCCACAGGTCCGAGCCTTCCTTGGGTATGGTGTATTTAATCTGCGGATTCTCGGCGATGCCATAGTTGCACCAGCCATCCCATGCCTGCACCATCAGCGCCTCTCCCGAAACCAGCTTCGAATAGAAGGTGGTGTCGTCATAGGCGAGCAAGGTCTTCTTGGCCGAGATCAGCAGGTCCTTGACCTCGGCGAGCTTGGCCGGATCGGTTTCGTTGACCGAATAGCCCTTGGCGAGCTGCCCGGCGGCAAGCAGCCAGCGGTCGGTCGCCAGCATCGTGGTCTTGCCCTTGAGCGCCTCGGACGGGGCGAGAAGCTCGTTCCAGCTGGCCGGCTCGGTCTTCACCAGATCCGAGCGGTAGCAGAGGCCGGTGGTGCCCCAGGTGTAAGGCACGGAAAAATTGTTGCCGACATCGTGCGGCAGCTTGGCCGCCTCAGGATAGAGATTGGCGAGATTGGGAATCTTGGCGTGGTCGATCGTCTCGATCAGGCCGAGATTGTTCAGCACTTCTGCGAACGGCGAGGAAACGAAGACCACGTCATAGCCCTTGCCGCCCGAAGCAACGAGCTTGCCCATGATCTCCTCATTGGTGGCGTGAACGACGACCTCGCCGGAAACGCCGGTCGCTGCTTTGAAGGCGGCCATGGCGTCCGGCGCCATGTAGCCGTCCCAGTTGGAAATGACGAGGTCGGCGGCGGCCGCCGGCGCCGACAGCGCCATAGCGAGGCCAAGCGCGATCGCGGATGTTTTTAACGAACGGTGCCGCAGGGTGGTGGCGGTCATGACAGACTCCCATTCTGGTTGATCGTCGAATTCAATCAATCGTCGGACCAGCGCTTGCGACCATGCCGCCGCTTCGATCCTGTTCCCCGGTCTTTTTATTGCCGACTGAACTCACAGTACTATTGCAGAAAAAAGTACGTCAATCCATAATTTGTCAAAATCGCCGCGAAATCCAGCCGATCGCGCCCGCAAGGGCAATCGGTCAAACCGCGGCGGTCGAGCCCGTTCACGAGAAACGCCATGCAAGCCGTTGCCAGACGCCCGCGCACCAATCATCTTGATCTCGCGCAGCGCATTCTCGATGTAGCCCGGCAGCGCGGATTTACGGCCGGCGCCCATCTCCCGGAACAGCAGATCGCCTCGCTCTGCAACGTCTCGCGAACCCCGGTGCGGGCCGCGCTGCGCCTGCTCACCGAAAAAGGCGTCGTGCGATGGGAAGCCGAGTCCGGCTATCGGCTGGCCGTTGACCTCACCAAGCAGGCGACGCTTGCCACTGACCTGCCAAGCGCCGAGGAGGACGAACTCGCGGAGATGATCCTGCGCGATCGGTCGGCGCGCCGGCTGGATCAGACGGTGACCATCGGCGCGTTGATGCGGCGCTACAGTGCCGAACGAAAGACAGTACTAAAAGCGCTAAAGAAACTGACAGACGAAAATCTTCTGGATCGCGCACCGGGACAGTCCTGGCTGTTCAGGCGGGCGCCTGACGATCCAGAGGCACAAGGGGAAAGCTACGAGTTCCGCCTGCTGCTCGAACCCGCCGCCATTCTGGCGCCTGGCTTTCGGCTGGACGGGACCCGCGCGGCAGCCTTGCGCCAGGGCATGGAGGCGCTGCTGGCGCTGCCCGACGCCACATTCGATATCAGAGAGTTCCAGCGGCTGGACATCGACTTTCACGGCCTAATCGCCGATGGCTCCAGCAACCGCTTCGTCACCGACGCGCTGTCCGATCATCTCAGGCTGCGCCGGCTGCCGGGGACTTATGCCGGCGTCAACGTCTTCCGGCTGAAGCAATCGCTGCGCGAGCACCTGACCATACTCGACCAACTGGAAAGCCGGCAGTATGAGGTTGCAGCCGATCTGCTTCGCGTCCATCTGCGATTGTCCCGCAGCCAGCGACCGCAGGCGGCCAGTCGCGGCGCCCCCGCATTGTTCGGCATGATCAGCCGGCCGGATTGACGAGGACCACGAGAACAGTGACGCGCAAAACCAGCCCGACTATCGCGTTGTTTCCCGAAGCGAGCTTCGGTGCCGCGCTCAATTGCGTCGGCATCGCGCAGGCCTTGCGCGCAAGGGGCGCGCGGCCGGTGTTCATCTGTCACGCCGGCTTTTCCGGTGTGTTCGCCGACTACGGGTTTCAGGAATACCAGTTGCCGACCGACGATCCGCTGACCGACAGCGAACGCCAGAGCTATTGGCAGGCTTTCGTGCGCCGGCATCTGCCGCATTTCAGGCTGAGCCCGATCGACCAGCTCGAAACCTATGTCGCCCCGACCTGGGAAGCGATCGTCGATACCGCGGTCAACGCCGAGGCGCCGCTGCGCCAATTGCTGACCCGGTTGAAGCCGGACGCCGTGGTGCTCGACAATGTCATCATGTTTCCAGCACTTGCTGCCGCCGACTGCCCATGGGTGCGCGTCGTCTCCTGCGCCGAGACCGAGCTGCCCGACGCCGATGTACCACCCTATCTGTCCGGTCTCGCCGCCGACGACCCCGATCGCGCGGCCTTCGAGGCGCGCTACCTGGCAGCCGTCGCTCCGGCTCATGATCGGTTCAACCGGCTTCGGACCGACGCCGGTCTTGCACCCTTGCCGAGGGGCCTTTTTCTCGAAGCTTCGCCCGATCTCAATCTGCTGCTGACCCCGACGATCGTGCGCAGGCAGCGCGCCGAGCCGCTCGACCCGGCCCGCTTCGTCTATCTCGAAGGCTGCGTCCGTTCGGAAGGGCCGTTCGACGTGCCGGTCTTTCCACGCAATGACGGGCCGCTGGTCTATCTCAGCTTCGGCAGCCTGGGCGCGATGGATGTCGGCCTGATCGAGCGCATGCTCGCCGTGTTCGACCGGCTTCCGGCCCGCTTCATCGTCAATGTCGGCGGTCTGCGCGACAGCTATCGCGCGGTTCCGGACAATGTCTATCTCGACGCCTGGTTTCCGCAGCCGTCGGTTGTCGCCAAATCCGATCTCTTCATCCACCACGGCGGCAACAACAGCTTTTGCGAAGCGCTGCGTTTCGGCGTGCCATCGCTGATCATGCCCTATTGCTGGGACGGGCACGACAATGCGCAACGCGCCGAGGAAACCGGCGTTGGCCGCCACCTCAGCCGCGATGGCTGGAGCGACGACGAACTGGAAAACGCCATCCTTGGCCTAATGGCCGATGGCGAGATGCGCTTTCGTCTCAAGGAGAATGCAGCCACCATGGCACGGGCGCCGGGAACCGAAATCGCCGCCGAATCCATTCTCGCCCTCGTAAGGACGTGACCTGATGCTCAACACCACGACAACGGATGCACCGCAAATGACCGCAACGGACGATCCGAAGCGATGGCTGGAGCAGCAGGGGATCAGGGAAGTCGAATGCCTGGTGCCGGACGTGAATGGCGTGTTGCGCGGCAAGGCGTTGCCAACGGCCAAGTTCCTGAAGTCGCTCGAAGACCGCGCGCTCTACCTGCCGAGCAGCGCCTTCCTGGTCTGCATAGACGGCCGCTATTCCGGTTCCAACGACGAGGGCTTCGCCTATCAGGATCCCGACATGCGGATGGTGCCGGATGTCGCGACGCTCTGCCTTGCGCCCGGCGCTGGAGCTGAAAAGGCCTATGTCTTCGCCGATGCGTTTCACATGGACGACCGGCCGTGGATGGCCTCGCCACGTCATGTGCTGAGGGCCGTGCTCGATCTCTATCACCAGCGCGGATGGCGGGCAGTGGTGGCGCCGGAGCTCGAATTCTACCTGACTGCGCCCAATCCCGATCCCGATCGGCCGTTGATCGCGCCGGTCGGGCGCAATGGCCGCTCCGAAACCGTGCAGCACCCCTATGACATGGCGGCGCTGGAGGAATTCGAGCCGGTGATCCAGCGGCTCTACGACTATGCCGCAAAGGCCGGGCTGCCGCTCGATACGCTGATCCACGAGTCAGGCACAGCGCAGTTGGAGATCAATTTCCTGCATGGCGACGCGCTGCCGATGGCCGACAAGGTGCTGCTGTTCAAGCGGATGACGCGCCAGGCCGCGCAGCAATACGGCATGCATGCGACCTTCATGGCCAAGCCGATCGCCGCACAAGCCGGCAGCTCCATGCATCTCCACATGTCGGTCATCGACGAGGCCGGGAATACGCTGTTCGCCGGGCGTGACGATGCCGACACCGAGATGTTCGGGCATTTCATCGGCGGCCTGCAGAAATACATTCCCGAGGTGATGCCGCTGTTTGCGCCGAACGTGAATTCGTTCCGCCGCATCCGGCCGAACCACAGCGCCCCCGCCAACATCGAGTGGTCGCATGACAATCGCTCCTGCGGGCTGCGCGTGCCGACCGGCGGGCGGGCCGCGCGGCGGGTGGAAAACCGGTTGCCCGGCGCCGATGCCAACCCCTATCTGGCGATGGCCGGCTCGCTGCTCTGCGGCTATCTCGGCGTCGAGGAAAAGCTCTCGCGTTCGCCCGAGGCATCGGGCAACGCCTATCGCAGCAAGAGCACGCTGCCGAAAACCATGGAGGAGGCGCTCGACCGTTTCGCCGCCTGCAGTCCGGTTCGGGACTTGCTCGGCGAGGATTTCGTCCAGACCTATTTGCGCGTCAAAAGCGTCGAGCTCGACCTGTTCCAGAGCGTCGTCACCAGCTGGGAACGCGACCACCTGCTGCTCAAAGTCTGACTATGAGCTTGGATTCTGGGGGCTTCAATTCCGGCCTGGACATCGGCAGATCCTACTATGTCGCGAACGCCAATCCAGCGCCTGATCATCCGGCGCTGCAGGGCGAGGTCGACGCCGATCTGGTGGTGGTCGGCGGCGGCTGCACCGGCCTGTCCGCAGCCTTTCATGCCGCCGAGCGCGGGCTGAGGGTGGTTCTCCTCGAAGGCGGCAAGATCGGCTGGGGGGCGTCGGGGCGCAATGGCGGCCAGATCATCCCCGGCCTGCGCAAGGGCGCCAAGGGCCTGGTCAAGCTTTATGGGCCCGAGCGGGCGCGGGCGCTTTTCGCTCTCGCCCTGGAGGCGCGCGGGCTGGTGCTCGACCTGATCGAGCGCCATGCCATCGATTGCGACCTCCGGCTCACCGGCCATCTGGCCGGTGCGATAAACGGCTCCGACCTCCGCGACCTCGAGGAAGAGGCCGAGTACCTTGCCACAGTAATGAACTTTCATGACGTCGAGATGCTGTCGGCGGCGCGGGCGCGTGAAATGGTGAACACGCCCTATCACGGCGCCATGTACGAGAAGCTCGGCGGCCATATGCATCCGCTGAACTACACGCTGGGTCTTGCCCGCGCCACGGCAGCGGCAGGCGTCACCATCCACGAGAATTCGGTGGCGCTGCGGCTGGAGCGGGAACCTTCCATCCGGGTTTCCACGGCCAAGGGCTCGGTCCGGGCCCGGCATGTCGTGTTGGCCGGCGACGCCCTGCTCCAGGGGCTCGAACCGCGCGTCAACAGCCGCATCATGCCGGTCGGCAACTACATCATCGCCACAGAGCCGCTTGACGACACCAGCGACGTCATCCCAAGCAATGCCGCCGTTTCCGACACACGCTTCGTCGTCAACTACTACCGGCTGTCGGCCGACGGCCGCCTGTTGTTCGGCGGTGGCGAGCGCTACACGCCGTCGCCGCCCGCCGACATTGCCGGCTTCGTGCGGCCGCATATGGAAAAGACCTTTCCGCAATTGCGCGGCTGCCGCATCGAGCATGCCTGGGGCGGGCTGGTCTCGGTGACGACGTCGCGCCTGCCGGATGTCGGCCACTATGGCGAGGTCTATTTTGCGCATGGCTATTCCGGCAAGGGCGTGATCCTGTCGACGCTTTCGGGAAAGCTGCTTGCCGAGGCGATCACCGGCGATAGTTCGCGGCTCGATCTGTTTTCGACGCTGAGGCCAATGCCGTTTCCCGGCGGCACCGCGCTGCGCGGCCCGCTCTATGTGCTCGGCATGCTCTGGTACGCCATGCGCGATCGCATCAAGCATTGAGCGAAAGCGATCCACTGCCGCCGTGGTCTTGCGACGGAGGGCGGCAACGCAACTTCCCGACAAATTTGACCATGTGGACAAAGGTCGGACGCCGTTCCATAGTTCCCTCGCCTGATATCCAAAGAAACAGCCGGCTCAACACGGCGCCAATCAGAGGGGCATGCAATGGACAACGGGAAGAGCAAAATCCAATCGAAACGCGAAGGACTTTCGCGACGCAATTTGCTGGAACTCGGCGCGCTCGGCCTGGCGGCAGCCATGCTGCCGGGCCAGGCCTTGGCGCAGGACAAGAAGCTGAAGGTGGCGGCGATCTTCGCCACGCCGACCGAGGAGCCATGGGTCCACCAGATCCATGTCGCCCTGCAGAGGGCCGAGAAGGAACTCGGCATCGAGTACAAATGGTCGGAGAAGGTGCAGACGGCCGATTTCAGCCGTGTGATGCGCGAATATGCGCAAGGCGGCTATGAGCTGGTGCTGGGCGACGCGTTCGCTGCCGAACGCGAATCCCGCCGCACCGCCAAGCAGTTTCCGAAGGTCGCCTTCCTGTTCGGCTCCGGCGCCGGGCCGGCCGAGCCGAATTTTGCAGTCTTCGACAACTGGATCCACGAGCCCGCCTATCTCTCCGGCCTGATCGCCGGAAAGATGTCGAAATCAGGCACGATCGGCGCCGTTGCGGCGATGGGCATTCCGGAAGTGAACCGGCTGGTCAATGCCTTCTTTGCCGGCGCCCGCGAGGTCAATCCTGACATCAAGAGGAAGGTCGCATTCATCGGCTCCTTCTTCGACCCGCCCAAGGCCAAGGAAGCGGCTATCGCCCAGATCGACGCCGGCGTCGACGTGATCTATGCCGAACGTTTCGGCGTCATCGAAGCGGCGGTCGAGAGGAAGATCCTCGCCATCTCCAATATGTCCGACCAGTCCAACCTCGGCCCGGACACGGTGATCACCGGCCCGGTCTGGGACATGTATCCGACGGTCGAGCACGCGATCAAACTGGTCAAGGCCGGCGTCTTCACCGCACAGGATTACGGCGATTTCTCGCGCATGGCCAAGGGCGGTTCCTTTCTGGCGCCGTATCACAAGTTCGACAAGACGCTGCCCGCCGACGTCAAGGAGCTGGTCGAGAAGAAGAAGGCCGAAATCCTCGACGGCAATTTCCGTGTCGTCGTCGACGAGAACACGCCGGTTTCGGATTGAGCGGTCTTTTGGGGTTAGCGCTGCACCCCCCCTCTGGCCTGCCGGCCAGAGGGGGGTGCAGCGCATCCCTCAAATCATAAGCCAATTTCAGGAGCACCTTCGCCTTTGCCCGCCCCTCTCATCGAAATGCGCGGCATCTCCAAAAACTTCGGCGCCGTCGTGGCGAACGAAGCCGTCGATCTCAGCGTCGCGCCGGGCGAGATTCTCGGGCTGCTCGGTGAAAACGGCGCCGGCAAGACGACGCTGATGAACGTGCTGTTCGGCGCCTATGCGCCCGACGCCGGCGAGATCCTGGTTCAGGGCCGGCCGGTGACGATCAACAGCTCGGCCGATGCGCTCGCCGCCGGCATCGGCATGGTGCACCAGCATTTTCACCTGGCGCCGCGGCTTTCGGTGCTGGAAAACCTGCTGATCGGCATTCCCGGCAAATCGGGCCGGATCGACCGCGCCGGCGGGCTGGCGCGACTGGCGGATATCGGCCGCCAGCATGGGCTCACGCTCGATCCGGATCGTCCCGTCTCGGAGCTGTCGATCGGCGAGCAGCAGCGGCTCGAAATCGTCAAGGCGCTGTTTCGCGGTGCAAGGCTGCTGATCCTCGACGAGCCGACGGCGGTGCTGGCGCCGACAGAGGTCGACGGGCTGTTTTCGGCGCTGCGGTCGATGGCGGCCCAGGGTCTCGGCATCATCTTCATCTCGCACAAGCTCAACGAGGTCAGGGCGTTGACCCATCGCTGCGTCGTGCTGCGGCACGGCCGCGTAACCGGGCGCGTCGATGCACCTGCCAGCACGACATCCTCGGAGATGGCGCGGCTGATGTGCGGCCACGAGATCGTTCCGCCGGCCAGGGGACCGTCGACACCGGGTGCCGCGGTGCTGACACTGGATGGCATCTCGACGTCGCGCCATTCCGGCATGGCGCTGCGCGATGTCTCGCTTTCGGTGCGCGCCGGCGAGATCCTCGGCATTGCCGGTGTCTCGGGCAACGGCCAGCGGGCGCTTGCCGAGGTGATCTCCGGCGTTCGCGCGCCTGATGCCGGCCGGATGACGATAGCCGGCAAAGCTGTCTCGCGGTTCTCGCCGCGCGAGGTGCAGGCACTCGGTCTCGGGCGCATCCCGGAAGACCGCATGACGACGGGACTGGTCACCAACCTGCCGCTTGCCGATTCGATGGTGCTGCCGCGCATCGGCACCGGGGCGTTCAGCCGCAACGGTCTGCTCAGGCCCGATGCGATCCGCGCCTTCGCCGAAGAACAGATCAAGGCCTATGACATACGCTGCCCCGGGCCGATGACGCGGGCCGGAGCGCTGTCCGGCGGCAATCTGCAAAAGGCGCTGCTGGCGCGTGAGCTCGCCTTCGACCCCAAGGTGCTGATCGTATCGCAGCCGACGCGCGGTCTCGACATTGGTGCGGCGCGCTTCATCCACGAAAAGTTCCTCGACATGCGTGCCAGGGGCTGCGGCATCGTCGTCATCGGCGAAGACCTCGAAGAGCTGCTGATGCTCTGCGACCGCATCGCGGTGATGTATGAGGGGCGCATTGCCGGCACGCTGGCCAGCGCCGACGCCACCATCGCGCGGCTCGGACTGATGATGACCGGAGCGGGGGGCCATAGTTGATGTTCCGCCTCGAAGCCCGCACCTCAACGCCCGCCTGGTTCAACCTGGCTCTGCCGTTGCTGGCCATCGGCGCGACATTGGTGCTATGCAGCGGCCTCATTGCGCTGGCCGGCGCCGGGGTGATCGAGGCCTATGGCGTGATGTTCTCGGCGTCGCTGGGCGACAGCTACGCGATCACCGAAACGCTGGTGCGCGCAACACCGATGATCTTCACCGGGCTTGCCGTAGCGGTCGCCTTCCGCGCCAAATTCTGGAATATCGGCGCCGAGGGCCAGTTGCTTGCCGGCGCGGTGGCGAGCTGTGCCGTCGGCGCCGTCCCGATGCCGGGGCCGCTCGCCATGCTGCTGATGGCGCTCGCCGGCGCCGCCGCCGGCGCTGCGGTCGCCCTGGTCCCGGCGACGCTGCGGGTGAAATTCAAAGTCGATGACGTCGTCAGTTCACTGCTGCTCAACTCGGTCATCTTCTACGCCTTGATGGCGCTGATCGAAGGCCCGTGGAAAGACAGCTTCAGCGGCTACCCGATCTCGCCGCCGATCGAGGATTCAGCCAATTTCCCGGTGCTGCTCGAAGGCACGCGGCTGCATCTCGGCGTCGTGGCGGCGTTCCTGGCCGCGCCGGTCATCTGGTTCCTGATTGCGCGCACGACGCTCGGCTTCAGGATCAGGGTCATCGGCGAAAATCCCGAGGCCGCGCGCTATGGCGGCATCCATGTCGAGCGGGTGCTGATCTCGACGGCGCTGCTGTCCGGCGCGCTCGCCGGCCTTGCCGGCGTCGGCGAGGTCGGCGGCGTGCATTTCCAGGTGATGAGCGACATCTCGCCGGGCTACGGCTATTCCGGCATTGTCGTCGCCATGCTGGCGAGGCTCAATCCGCTTGGCGTGATGCCGGCGGCGCTGTTCCTCGCCGCCGTGATGACCGGCGCCGAGGCGATGTCGCGGGCCACCGGCGTTCCGGCCTTTCTCAGCGACGTTATCCAGGGCACGGCGCTGCTCGCCATGCTGGTGGCGCTGCTGTTCACGGCCTATCGCATCCGCCGCGTCGGAGCCGCACGATGAGCGTGGTGCTCGAACAGATTTTTCAGGTCGGCTTCCTCGCCGCGATCATCCGCATCGCCACGCCTTTGGCTTTCGCGACGCTGGGCGAGATGTTCTCCGAGCGGGCCGGCGTGCTCAATCTCGGCATCGAAGGCATCATGCTGTTGTCGGCGATGACCGGCTTCACAGCGACCAGCCTCAGCGGCAGCCTGTGGCTCGGCGTGCTTGCGGCGGTGCTGACCGGTGCGCTGATGGGTGCCGTGCATGCGCTGTTCACGGTGGCTCTCGGCCTCAGCCAGCATGTCTGCGGCATCGGTGTGACGCTGTTCTCGTCGGGCCTCGCCTATTTCCTTTACCGGCTGATCTTCGGCCAGCAATCGGTGCCGCCCAGCATCAAGAGTTTCGAAACGCTGCCGATCCCTGTTCTCTCCGACATTCCGGTGCTCGGACCAGCGGTGTTCAACCAGTTTTCGCTGGTTTACATGGCGATGGCAGCCGTTCCCCTTGCCGCCTTCGTGCTCTACCGTACACCATGGGGCCTGTCGGTGCGCATGGTCGGCGAAAATCCGCGCGCCGCCGATTCGGCCGGCGTCGGCGTCATCGCCACTCGCTTTCAGGCGGTGATCCTTGGCGGTGCCCTGATGGGGCTGGCCGGGGCTTTCCTGTCGATGGTGCAGTTCAACGCCTTCACCTTCGGCCTCGTTTCCGGGCGTGGCTGGGTGGCGATCGCGCTCGTCGTCTTCGGCCGCTGGGATCCCTGGCGTTCGGCAGGGGCGGCACTGCTGTTCGCCTTCGTCGATGCCTTGCAACTGCGCATGCAGGCGAGCGGGCTCGGCCATATCCCCTATGAGGCGTTCCTGATGCTGCCCTTCATCTTCACCATCGTCGCCATGGCGGTGATGTCACGCAACGCCGTCGCGCCTTCGGCGCTGCTCAAGCCGTTCCGCCGCGAAGAACGCTGACAGGGCGGGGAAGGGAATTCTCAGCCACCGCTTAGCGCCCGCACCACATTCGGCAGCGCCGGCAGCGTCAGCAACATCGTGCCGGCAAGCCAGATCGACGCGACGACGATGCTCCTGGGGCGCGCCGACCAGCGCTCATAGAGAGCGGCCGGCACGCCGGCGAGCATGATGGTCATCGTCGACAGGATCAGCGCACTTGCCATGTAGACGATCTGGCTCAGGGGAGGCGCCCAGCCCGGATACCAGATCGGATAGAACAGGAACACCATCAGCACCCACGGCGAAAAGATGCCGTTGACGATGGCGACCGCCATGACCGGGACAAGAGCGTTTTTGTCCATTGCCTCAACTCCCCTGCGAAGCCATCGGCGCAATGCCGAAATTGATCAGCAAGACGAGATAGAACACGCGCAAGGCCATAAGCCAGAGCACGCTGAAGACAATCACCACCGGCTGGGTCAGAATCGACGGCGTAATGCTCCGCACGACCCGCAGGAACGGGTCCGTGACAGTCTTGAAGAAGCGCCAGATGTAGTTGTCCCAGCTTTCCGGCACGAAGAGACCGAGCACGAGACGCCCGACCAGCGTGTACATCACCGCGGCAAGGACGAAATTCGGGATGTGGAAATACCAATAGGACCAGAAATCGTTCATGGGGGAGTTTCCAAGCAGCGGCGGCGCCGCGTTATGCCAGCGACGCCCCCGAAATGAAAGCGGGGTCCGTCACCGGACCCCGCCTTGAGCGCCAATCGCCATGCGCGATCAGGCAGTCTTTTCTTCCATCATCTGCTTGCCGCGAGGTATGCGCAGTTCCTCGATGAACTCCTGCATTGCCAAAGACGGTTCCCTGGTCAGCCTGGAGACAACGATCATGACCAAGAATCCGACCGGCAGGCCGAATGCGGCTGCCGACAGGTTCTTGACGCCCCACCAGTTGGCGATGGTCTGGGCATGCTTGTCGAGCGCCGCCCATGCAGCGGCCTGTGCGTCCGGAGCCGCAGAAGCCCAAGCCGCCTTCAGCTCCGCATATTTCGCAACGGCGTCAGCCGGTGCCGCGGACAGGCCACTCCACGTTTCGTAGAATCCGACTGCGCCGTAGCGGGTACCGAGCAGATAATAGAGGCAGATGCCGAAACCGGCGATCATGCCTGCAACGGCGCCGGCAGAGTTCGTTCGCTTCCACCAAACGCCGAGCACCAGCGCGGGGAACAGACCCGCGGCGGCGAGCGAGAATGCCCATGACACCATGGCGAGGATGTCGCCCGGCTTGGTCGACGCCACATAGGCGGCGGCGATGGCCACGAGCACGAGCAAAATACGCGACACCACCAGACGGCGGGCGGTCGGAGCATTCTGGTCGATCATCTTGTAGTAGATGTCGTGGCTGAGCGCGTTGGCGATGGCCAGCAGCAGGCCATCCGCCGTCGATAGCGCGGCGGCAAGACCGCCGGCGGCGACGAGGCCCGAGATGACGTAAGGCATGCCGGCCATTTCCGGCGTGGCCAGCACGATCATGTCGGCGTTGAGGTTGATGTCGGCGAAGGAAAGTGCCGTCACACCCTTTTCGGCGCAGGCCGCCGCGATCGCTGCGGCGTCAGTGGCAGCCTTGCCGCAGATCTGGACGAGCGTGCCGTCGGCTGCCGCCCAGCGCATCATCCATCCGGCTTTCTCACTGATGTTTTCAGGCGTCAGGCCCGATGCCACCAGATCGAGCATCGTCCATTTGGCGAACGCCGCATAGGCCGGCGCGGTGAAATAGAGGATGAAGATGAACAGCAGCGACCAGGCGACCGAGACACGCGCTTCACGCACCGACGGAGTGGTGAAATATCGCATCAGGACGTGCGGCAGGGATGCCGTTCCGACCATCAGGCAGAGAATAAGCAGGAAGTAGTTGAGCGCATTGTAGCCGCCATGCACGAATGGGGTGATGTGATGAACCGCGATGTTCTGCGCCGTTTCAAGCGCGGTGATGTTCGCGAGTGCCTGGCCCTGCATCAATTGCGGGATCGGCACGCCGGTTTTCACGGTGGACATCCAGATGGCGGGGATCAGGTAGGCGATGATCAGCACGATGTACTGGGCGACCTGCGTCCAGGTGACGGCGCGCATGCCACCCAGCATTGAGCAGACCAGGATGCCCGCAAGGCCGACATAGACTGCTACGTTGAAGTCGAGGCCGAGGAAGCGTGCCGAGATGATGCCGGTCGCGTAGATCTGCGCTACCACATAAGTGAAAGAGCAGGAGAACAGCACGATCACGCCGATAAAGCGCGCCAGATTGCCACCATAGCGCGCCGACAGGAAGTCTGGAACGGTGTAGGCGCCGAATTTGCGCAGATAGGGCGCAACGAGGATGGCCACGAGCACGTAGCCGCCGGTCCAGCCCAGCACGAAGGCGAGGCCGTCATAGCCGAGCAGATAGAGCGTGCCAGCCATGCCGACGAAGGACGCGCCGGACATCCAGTCAGCGCCGGTCGCCATGCCGTTGTAGATCGCCGGGACCCTGCGCCCCGCCACGTAGTACTCGCCGACATGCATGGTGCGGCTGAGAATGCCGATGACGGCGTAGATCGTGATCGTGAACGCCACGAACATATAGCCGATGATTCTGTTCGGGACGCCCATCGCGCTGATGATCGCCATCAGGATGATGAAGGCGATGAAGCCACCGGTGTAGATGCCGTAGATGCGACCGAGATTGGAGGTGAAGTCGCCTCTGCCTGCAGTGGTAACTGTCGTGTTAGCCATTGAGTTTCCCCCGATCATTCTTCATGGACGCCATGCTCTTCGTCGATTGCGTTCTGGCGCCGTGCGAACCAGAACAGCATGACGACGAAGGCGATGAGCGAACCCTGAGCGGCCATGTAGAAGCCGAGCGGAAAGCCAAAAATGACGATGGTGTTGAGTTGCACCGCGAACAGGTGGATGAAGTAACCGAAGAACACCCACAGGCCCAGCATGACGAACATGAGGCTCCTGGTCTTGTTCCAATAACTTATGCGGTCTGGCGTCGCCATAGCGTTGAACCCTCCCTTGGTTGGCAGCTTGCGAACCGTCTCGACCGCAAGGCGCCGTTTAAAGCTTGCCTCTTCCGCTGACGCGGAAGCCCTCCGGCATATGTTGCGGCCAGGTATAGAATCAGCCGACCGTAACTTTGCAGGAGTATCACTTTTTGTCGCCGCTGTTCATACGACTTTAGAATCGGTGAAAGGACTGGAGAACCGGCAAGAGGACTTCAATCAGTTAGAGGACTGGCGGTGCGGCGTGGCGGAGGCTAAACGGTTACCATCGGTTGGGAACAAAACCGAAGGGAGAGCGCCATGGGCCTGCTGAACGACTTGTTGCCCGAGTTTCTGCGCAAGCCGCAGCCGATCGTCAGCGTCGACGAACTGGCTGACTTCATGGATTCGCGCGCCGCCTTCCTGGCGCAGAAAAGCATCGTCGAGTTCTGCCGCGTCAGGGCAGGGGTGTACTGGCAGAAGCTGTTCAGCGAGAAGGAATTCCAGGCGGCGCTCAACCATTCACGCTGGCGCACCTACCCAGCGTGTTACGCCATGATGGCGGAAATGGTGGAAGGCGCGCTGCGCGAACCTGCCGGCTTGCGTCAGCGAGGCCTGCCAGCGGCGCTGGAAAAAGTAGCCTTGGCAAGCTTCTCCAAATATGCCGTTCCGGAGGGCTCACCCGCCACTTTTTGGGAGGACGCCGCCGAACTCACACGTCAACGCCTCGCCGCCACCCAGATCGGTCCGCCGCGCCCGGTGCGCGAGATCCCCGAGCCGCTGGCGCGAACGGTTTTCGAGATGGTCCCGATCCACCCCAATCTGCTGACCAACGATTACGACTATATCTTCAATTTCTTGAGAATGAATCTGCTGCGCGCGCATGAGGATTTCCTGGTGCAGGCCGACCGCAGCGCCCTCGTCGATGAACTGCTTGGCGCCGCGCGCAGCTGAGCTTGTTACTGCCCGAGCGTCGCCGGCGATGCGAACATCAGGTCCCGCACCAGGTCGGGTGCCGACTGAAGGCGCTTGATGAGTGTCTTGAGATGCGCCTGCTGCTCGCGCGCCAGCGCATTGATCTCGACGCGGTTGGATACCGGTATACCGGAGTAGATGTCATGCGTCTGCTGGGCGAGCAGCAAGCCGATCAGCATGGTATGGCCGGCCAGCATCGCCCTCATGTCGGGCTCGCCGCCAATATCCAGGGCGATCAGTCGCTCGAGCCGGGCACGCGTGCTCCGCTCGCGGATGCCGTGGCGAATTGCAAGCGTGCGTGCGGTCGCGACGATCGGAAAAAGGCCATGCTTCTTGATGTCCAGCCGGCCATTTTCAAGCTGAAAGCCGCCAAAGACAGTGAAGGGACTGCCGGTCGTCATCTGCTCGCCGAGCAGCTTCGCGAACACCGGCTCGGCGTGGGCACGGTCATAGGCATATTCGATGAACTGCGCGGCCAGCGTGGTGTCGCCATGCACCGGCCTCGGATCGTAGACGATATCGACGTTGAGCAGGTCCTCAGGCCGCAGGCGGCGAACCCAATCCTCGACGCGCCCCTTCCAGCTGGAGAGGCTACCGCGGAATGCGGCATTCGAGGCCATTACCCCGCCTTTGCAATACGGCACGCCTGAGATGTCGAGCATGTCGGCGAGCCTGGCGCCGAGATTCTTGAACCAGCGATCTTCGGGCCCATCCGGCTCGCCGTCTGCAAAGACGATTGCGTTGTCCTGGTCGGGGGCCATCAGGCTTTCGCCACGGCCGCCTGAGCCGAGCACGAGCACCGCGTAGGCGCAGGGCGGCGGGCCGTGGCCTTCGATCTGCATCTGCTGTTCGGCAAGCACGGCGGCGCGGCGGGTAAGCGAGCAAAGTTCGTCGCTGATGATTTCCGCCACCACGCGCGGGTCGATTGCTTCGCCGAGGAGCGATCGTACCACGCCGGGCAGCATCGACCAGCTGGCCGCCAGTTCGGCGGCATCCCTGGCATGTTCGATGGTGTCGTCGAGATCGATGGCAGCGGCGGCGCGGAGCCTCAGCAGATCACGCGCCGAAAGCACGCCGACCAGCATGCCGCCGTCGTCGCGGACGGCGAGGTGGCGGACTTTCAGCCGATCCATGCGGCCGATCGCCCGATAAGCGAACGCGGCGGCGCGGATGCTTATCAGCGGTCGCGTTGCGAGGCTTGCGACCGGCATGTCAAAAGCCCGCTCGGCGTCGGACGACATGCGGCGCAGCAGGTCGCGCTCGGTAACGATGCCATATGCCTCGATCGCTTGATCCGGCGTTCCGCAGTCGGACACGAGGACCGAGCTGATCTTGCGCTTGACCATGAGGTCGATGACCTGCCTTGTCGGTTTGGTCGACTTCACCACCACTGGCGGGCTGCTCATGAGGCTGCCGACGCGATGGCGATAGGCATAGGGATCAACCGGCTGAAACGCGGGAGCCTGGGGTCGCGACACCGGCTCGGCCCAGCCGGCGCGATGGCCGGCTTCGAGAGCGTCCGAAAGGGCAAGGCAGGCAACCTCGGCCTCTCCAAGCGTTCGGATGTTGCGCTTGCGCAACTCCGGAATCAGCGCGGCAAAGATGTCTCCGGCCGCAATCGCATCGCCCAGAGCCGAATGCCGGCCGGTTATCTCCAGGCGAAGCCACCCGGCGATCGTTTCCAGCGAATGGTCTGCCAGATTGGGATTTGCTATGGTTGCAAGAAGCCGGACGCACAGCGCCCGAGGCTTTTTCCAGGGCAATCGGGCGCGTCGGCATTCGCGCTCCAATACCGCCAGGTCGAAGCCGATCGAGTGGCCGACGAGGATGCGGTCGCCGACGAACTCCTGGAATTGCGCCCATGCATCCGGGAAGCTGCCGGCTCCGTCAACATCGGCATCGGTGATGCCGTGGACGAGCGAAGCCTCGGACGGGATTGCTTCACCGGGATCGATGAGGAGATCGAGCTGAGTTTCCCGGACGACCTTGCCATGCGCGATGCCGATCGCGGCAATCTGGACCACGCGCGCCTTGGTGGCGTCGGGCCCGGTTGTTTCGGTGTCGACGGCGGCAGCCGCAATTGCTATCAGCGGTGTCGCGCCGCTCGGCAGCTTCAATTCCGTCTCCTTCGGCATAGCCGATAGCCTTCCTCTGCCGGATGTCTTGCCGAGACAGCGCCTGTCCGAGACAGCGCCTTGTCGGTGCGAGAAGGTTCGATCCGGCTTGCCATGCAACATAGAGCGCGCCGGCGGGCCGCGTCGATGGCCGAAGTCAGGCTATGGCGTTCGCAATGTTGCGCCGGGGAGTTGCGCGCCTGCACGTCCAGGCGGCACATTCGCCTTAAAGTGATTTGATACGGTCGCAACGCTCGCACATTGTCGGCGAGCTTGCTGCCGAGGGCGCCGATGGATGAGATCAGGCGGATTGCTGTGGGGTGCATCGGGCGCGCCGTCATGTTCGGCTCGCTTGCCATCGGCTGTGTCATGGTCGGATTCTCCTTCAATCCGGTGTCTGCATTTCGCTCCGGCGCGTTCCTCACACTGACCATGGTTCTGGCGCTGATGTGGAAAGCCACGACCGCAGCCAGCAAGGATCCCAAGCACACCGAGGTCTGGCTCTACCTCGATGAGAAATCGCGCCCAGCCAATGGTCCGGCGCGACGGGTGTTCGGTACCATCATGAGCGACGTTTATAGACTCTACGCCCGGATCGCGCTCGGCGTCGCGGTCGGGTTCTTCCTGGTGTCGCTCGTGCTGATGCTGTTCGGCCTGGAAGCTTACAGGCCGCCTGCCAACTAGGCGGCCGCTCCGCCTATCCCTGCCCGCCCGCAGGACCTGGCGTTTTGCCATCGGGCCGATCGGCCTCGGAAAGTGCCGCGCTAAGCAGCAAACAAACCAAATTGTCCTCAGGTTGGAGAAAAACATTCTAAGGATCGCTGGAAAATAGCACTCGACAAAGTCTACTGATTTAATAGATTAACTGCCGAGACGGAGGTCGATATGTCCTATTTCCAGAACGCCCACACTGCCCGCAAAGGCCAAAGGCTCGGTTCCGAGCAGACTTGGCGGCCGGCCTATGCGGGCGCCTTTGCCTATCTCGTCTTTGCCCTTGCGTTCGTGTTCACCGGGGCGGTCGTTCTGGGTTTTGTTCCCTGACTATGGAGCCCGCGAGTCATCGGGCCTGACTAAAGGGATAGCTGTCTGCCGTTTCGCGATATCGGAGTTGAATGAACCGAGTCCCGGTGCGCTTTCGCGCGCTTGACCCCAACGTGATGGAGGAGATGGCAATGCCGATCGAGTTCACGCATGTTCCCGGTAAAACTCACCCGGCCGACCCAACCGCGCCGTTTTTCTACGATTTCGCGGAAACCGCGACAAAGCTGTCGCTGATCGAGGACATCGGTTTCCAGAAAATCGTCGTCGACGATCCGGCTGGGCTGCTGACCAATATGGATATTGCCGCCCGGGCGCTGGACCGCACTTCTTCGCTCGAGATCGTTCTCACGCATTGGGCTGGTGTGATCGACCCGACGGTGGCGGCACGGCAATTGGCGGCCCTCGACGCGAAAAGCGGCGGTCGGCTGTCGCTCAGGATGCTCAGCGAGCCGCTGAACGACGACGATGCCGAAACGCGTCGGGTCGGTCATACGGTCGTCTGGCAGCGCGTCGATGAATATCTGGTGCTGCTGAAACGGTTGTGGTCGAACGACAGGCCGTTCGACCATGAAGGCGCCTTCTACAGCGTCAGCGGCGGCTATGTGCCGCGCAAGGGGCCGCGTAGCGCCGGCGTGAGCGTCCGCATGGGAGGACGGTCCGGAACGGCGCTCAGGGTCGCCGGGCGGCATGCCGATGTCTTCGAGCTGACGCCGGGTTCGCTCGACGAGATCCGGCAACTGATGGAGCGGGTGCGCAATGCCGCCGCCGAACACGGTCGGGCCGGCAAGCTGCGTTTCGCGCTTCCCGTCCGGATCCGTTCGGAGGGCAACGCTTCCGGCCAGAAGGCGGTCGAATTTGTCGGACCGCCGGCACAAGTCGCGCTTTCCCTGCTTCCTTATGCTGCCCTGGGAATCGAGGAATTCATGATCGTCGGCGTCGACAGGCCACGCGAGATCGCAATGGCTGGCCGTGAAACGATCGCGCTGCTGCGCAACACTCTGGCGCGCCGCGAGGCTCCACCGCCCGGGGCGTTTGCGCCTCGCGTGATCCGCGAAGCACGCGCCGGCTGAGCGCGTGCTATGCGCTTTGTGGTCGCCAACCCGAAGCGCGTGGCGGGGCCGCTCATTGCCGGCCTTTCCACATCAGCACCATGAAGTAAGGCCCGCCAACCAGGGCAGCTAGCAAACCCGCAGGAATCTGCCACGGGAAAATCAGCATCCGGCCGGCCCAGTCGGCGGAAACAAGCATCATGCCGCCAAGCATCGCCGATGCGAAAAGCTGCGGCAAGGCGCGTCGAAAGCCGAGCATGCGGGCCAGGTGCGGCGCCATCAATCCGACGAAGCTCAGCGGCCCGATGACCAGCGTGGCTATTGTCGTCGGCACCGAGATAAGCACCAGGAGCACGACCCGCACGCGAAACAGGCCAAGCCCGAGCCCGCGCGAGGCGGCTTCTCCAAGCGGCAGGATTTCCAGCCAGCGGCTGGTGAGGGGCACGATGGCGAGCAGAGCAGTCGCCGCCACGGCGGCGATTGTGGCATCGGCGGCGGTGGCCCGGTAGGTGGAGCCGGACAGCCAGCCGATCAGCGTATCGAGCCGAGGATCGCCGCTGGCGAGCATCACCGCCGAGAATGCCGACGCCATCGTCGCCACGGCGACCCCGGAAAGCAGCAACCGATCAGGTGCGAGGGGCTGCTGGCGGCCGGTCGGCGAAACCATCGCCAGGCTGACCAGCGCCCCGACGAGACCGGCCGCGATCATCGCCGGACGGTTGACATCAGAAGTCGCGACGAAGAGCAGCAGTATGCCTAGCGAGGCGCCGCCTGAGATACCCAGCACCTCGGGCGCCGCCATCGGATTGCCGGTCATCCGCTGCATCAGCGTGCCGACCACGCCCAGCATCATACCCGCGCAAACCGCGACGACGATGCGAGGTGCCCTGAGCGGCAGCAGGTCGGCAAGTTCGGCGGCCGAGGCCACGTGCCAGCCGGTCGCGCCTCGCCCGACAACAAGCGCGGCGCAGAGAAGAAGCGCGATCGCGATGAGCCCGAGCAGCAGATAGGCCCACCCGCTGCGCCTGCGCACGGAAGCCAGCATGGTGCCGTCCCGGTCCGGGCTGGTGCGCAATTTCGGCAGGAGAAGAAACAGCAGCGGCGCACCGAGGAAAGCAGTCGCCACGCCTGCCGGGATTTCGGAGGTAAACGGCAGGACCTGCACCAGCCGGTCGGTCAGCCACAACAGCATGGCGCCCGCAAGCGGCGCCCAGATCATGCGCTGGCGCAGGGTCCGTGCGCCGGCGAGCCTGACCAGCGCCGGCGCCGCAAGCGCCACGAAGCTGATGACGCCGACGGCTGCGACCACCATGCTGCTCAGCCCGACGGCGACGGTCATCCCGGCCAGCCGTGTCAATACGGGTTTCGTGCCGAGGCTTTCGGCTCCCTCGTCGCTCAGGTCGAGAAGCCGCAGTGGCCGGAGCAGAAGGAAGGCAGCAATGCCGGCCATCGCCAGCCATGGCGCGAACCCGAGCACCACGGCATCGCCGTTCTGGATCAGCGAACCGCTCTGCCAGATGAAGAGTTCCTCGGAATATTCGCGGTTGGCCGCCATCAGCAGGGCGCTCGCCGAACTGCATGTGAGGCTGACCACCAGGCCGGAAATGATGATCGCGACCGGCGAGAAACTCCGGCCCCGGGCCAGAGCCAAAACCGCCAGCGTCGACAGGGCGCCGCCGGCGAGCGCCACCAATTCGCGACCTTGCTCCAGCAGCCACGGCGCGTAGAGCGTGGCGATCGTCAGGGCGATGGTGGCGCCTGCATTGGTGCCGATGGTCGTCGGCTCGGCGAGCGGATTGCGCAGCAGTTGCTGGAGCAGCGTGCCGGTCAGGCCGAGCGCCGCGCCGGCCAGCAGACTGATCGCCAAACGCGGCAGGAAGGCATGCCGGTAAAGCAGCTGCCGCGGATCGGCAAAGTCGGTCGCCCCGAGCGACTGCCACCACATGTCGGCGGGCAACAGGCGCAAAAGCCCGGCAGCGGTGAGATAGGCGGCGAGCACCGCCGGCACGCCGACGAGGGCGACGAGCATCCCTGCCTTGAAACGAGCACGATGGCCGGCCGTGGACTGCATGATGGTCATGCCCGGGCCAAAAACGTCGCAAAACGGGCAGCGGCTGCTAGCCCGCCGAACGGCCATACCGGCGGGATTGTCCTGACGTTGCCGGCCTTGACGCAGGGAAGGTTCGCCCAGAGGCTGCTCTGGTCGATCCTGATCTTCACATGCGGCGGGATCGGATCGAGCGAAATCACGCGGGCCTCGCCGATCGCAACCAGCTCTTCGATGCCCAGCATGGAAAAGCCCCAGCTATCGGTCGGCGCCGTCCAGGCGTTGGTGAGGCTCAACCTGTCGAGCACGTCCTGGAACAGACTGCCCTTGCCGTAGACGCGGACGTGACGGTCGTCGAACATGCTGACCACCGCGAGCGGCTGCCTGGCCCGCTCTGAAAATCGTGCCCTGATCTGGGCGATTGCCGCCGCCGTTTCCTGGATGAGGCGCTGAGCCTCAGCCTCGCGGCCGAGCTTTGAGCCAAGTTTCAGCGTTTCAATCTCGGCCTGGCGATAAGGCGCTTCGGTGCCATCGTAGAAGGGCACCGTATGCAGCGGCGCGATCCGCCGGAACGGAGCTTCGTCCAGCCCATAGCCATAGGCGCCGGTGATAAGATCGGGCTTGAGTTCCAGGAGCAGTTCGAGATTGGGCTCGCCGCGCGAGCCGAGATCGAGGCAGCCGGCGGCGGGAACAGCCGGACCCGCGACCCAGTCGCGGTAGCCCTTGGTATCGGCGACCGCCACCGGGCCGATCCCGAGCGAGACGACCATCTCGGCCGAGGTCCACTCAAGGCAGGCGATCCGCGGCTGCCGCGCCGCATGCGCCGGGTCGCCGCGCAGGCCGAGGCTCGTCGCGGCCAGGCCGGCCAGGCACCGGCGCCGCGTCAGTGGCGCCAATTGGGTCCGGGCCTGCACGCGCGGGTCACCATGTGTACTTCACCGAGCCGTTGAACCGGCGACCCTCGCCATAAAAGCAGCCGAAGCTTTCCGCGTAGCAGGAGGCGACATAGCGCTTGTCGAACAGATTGCTGACATTGAGGTTCAGCTCGGCGTTCCGCCATTCGTAGTGGAGTGCGGCATCGACAAGCGTGACTGCCGGCACTTTGAAAGTGTTGGCGTCGTCGCCGAAGGTCGAGCCGACGTAGCGAATGCCGGCGCCGAGCCCGAAGCCTTCCAATTTGCCGCTGCCGACGGTGTAATTCGCCCACAGCGAGGCCGCATGCTCCGGCACGCCGAATGGGGTGTTGCCCTCATCGCTGATTGTCTCGCCACTATCGTCATCGACGGTGATCGAGGTGGCCTTGGTGATCTCGGTGTCGAGATAGGTATAGGCCGCCCGGAAATCGAAGCCTGAATCGAGGCTGGCAACAGCTTCCAGCTCGATGCCGCGCGAGCGGATCTCGCCGGTCTGGAAGATATCGTTGGGCGCGCCAACACCGCCATAGCGCACGACATTCTGCCGGGCCAGGTCGAACGCCGAAACGGTGACGAAGGCATTCCAGCCGACCGGCTGGTATTTCAGCCCGACCTCGTACTGCTTGCCGGTTTCGGGCACGAGCGGATTGCCGTTGCTGTCGGGGCCGGACACCGGCTGGAACGATTCGGAATAGCTGACATAAGGGGCAAGGCCATTGTCGGCGAGATAAAGCAGACCGGCGCGGCTGGTGAAGGCGTCGTCCCTCTGGCGAGGATCGAAAGCGCCGGCCAGATTGTCGTGGACTTTCGCGTCGGCCCAGTCCTGGCGGCCGCCCAGCGTCAGCCGCCAGTTGCCCAGCTTGATCTGGTCCTGCGCGTAGAGGCCGACCTGCGATTGGGTGGTGTCGGTATCTGTATAGGGCGTCATTTCGCCGACCGGATAGCCATAGACCGGGTCGAAAATATTGAAATGATCATCGATCATATCGTTGCTGGCGGCATAGTCGCGGTAGGTGTAGCGCTTGTAGTCGAGGCCGAGAAGCAGCGTGTGGGCGAGCGGCCCGGTGTCGAAATCGGCCTGCGCCTGGTTGTCGATGGTCACGCCGCTGAGCCTGCTGCCGCCGGCATCGGCATAGCGGGAATAGTCGCCCTCATCATTCAGAAGCCCGCCGCCGAAGACGCCTTCCTCATAGTGCTTCAAATAGACGTAGCGGGCATGCTGGCGAACCTGCCACGTCTCGTTGAAGCGGTGATCCAACTCGTAACCGATCGACGCCTGGTCGTTGTCGTAGGTGTCGAAGCCCGGTTCGCCGACGAACATGCTGTTCGGCAGGTATTTTCCGTCCCTGCCCGGCCTGATCGTGCCGTATGCCGGCAGATACTGCATCGCCCAGCCGGACCGGTCGCGCTGATAGTTGGCGAGGATGGTCAGGCTGGTATCGGCATCGGGCTGCCAGGTCAGCGCCGGCGCGATGAAGATGCGTTCGTCCTCGACGAAATCAGTCTGCGTATCGCCGGTGTGGGCGGCACCGGTGAGGCGGAACAGCAGCGACTTGTCGGCGTTGACAGCCCCGCTGAAGTCGAACTTTCCTTCATAGCGGTCGAAGCTTCCGGCGCCGAACTCGACCTCGCGGAGGTTCTCCTCGGTCGGGCGCTTGCTGACATAGTTGATGATGCCGCCAGGACTTGCCTGGCCGTAGAGAACCGATGCCGGCCCGCGCAGGATTTCGTAGCGTTCGGCACCGTAGGAATCGAGCGCCGTGAACAGCGTGAAATTGCTTTCCTTGAGCTGCAGCCCGTCCTTGTAGAAGACGCCGCTGGAGTTCGAAATGCCGCGCATCTGCAAGCCGTGGCCACGATTGTCGGTGCCGTAGAGATTGCCGGTTGCGCCTGGCGTATAACGCAGCGCACTGTTCAGGCTGTCCACCGCCTGCGCTTCCATCTGGTCTTTGGTGATGACCGATATCGACTGCGGCGTCTCGATCAGCGGTGTTTCGGTCTTGGTAGCGGTGGAGCCCTGGGTGGCGACATAGCCGTCGACCGTCCCAAAGGCGCTTTCGACGCGTTCCTGAATATTGATCGGGTCGAGAGTGGTGGTCGCCTCCTGCGCGACGGCGTGACCGCCGCCAAGCAGCACCGGCAGCGACATCGCCGCGACCAGCAGGTTTCGGCGCGCAGTCACTTCGCTTTGAGTTCTTCCGCGACCTGAACCAACGACCATCTCGGCGCGCTCCACATTTCGTGTTTCGACGCAAATCCGGCGCGTCGCGACATTTTGTTGACTCAAAAAGTCATCTTCATTGTTGACTAGTAAACTCATGTTTCATAGTCAACCGGACATCGGCGCCCGCAAACCGGATTGCCGAAAACCGGATTTCGAAATGCGCGCAGAGCTGGAGAAAGGCCGAGACCGTGGCGGGAATTCATGCCCAGACTGCCTTTCATGTCGAAGCGGTGCGGTTCGCTGTCGGCGAGCGGACGCTGCTCGGTCCGGTTACACTCGAGTTGCAACGCTCGCGCGTCTATGGGCTGATCGGGCACAACGGCTCGGGCAAGTCGACGCTAATCAAGCTGCTGGCGCGCCAGCAGCCGGCAAGCTCGGGCGGCATAACCTTCGCGCAGCGGCCGCTGGTGCAGTGGGGCGCGCGTGAACTGGCGCGCGCGCTCGCCTATCTGCCGCAGACGACGCCGGCGGCGACCGGCCTGACCGTGCGCGAACTGGCGACGCTCGGCCGCTATCCCTGGCATGGCGCGCTCGGCCGTTTCGGGCATGAGGACAGGCGCCATGTCGAGGAGGCGCTAGTCCTGACCGACATGGCTGACTTCACCGACCGGCTGGTCGACGAATTGTCAGGCGGCGAGCGCCAGCGCGCATGGCTAGCGATGCTGGTGGCGCAGAATGCCGGCGTCATGCTGCTCGACGAGCCGATCTCGGCGCTCGACATCGCCCATCAGGTCGAGGTGCTGGGGCTGGTCAGGGACCTCAGCCGCAAGCGCGACCTGTGCGTCGTCGTCGTGCTGCACGATCCCAACATGGCGGCGCGCTACTGCGACGAATTGATCGCGCTGAAGGACGGCAGGCTGCTGACGCGCGGCACGCCGGACCAGATCATGCAGGGCGACGTGCTCAAAGGAATTTTCGGTGTCGAGATGGGCGTGTTTGCGCACCCCGTCACCGGCCAGCCCATCGGCTATGTGCAATGAGGCCACTCTTGAGAATAAGGAAGAAGCCCTTGTCCAGACATGGTTTGTTCGCGGCGTTGCTCGCATCCGCCATCCTGTCGGCCGGCGGCGCAGCCGCCCAGGAGCAACCGGGCGCAGCCGCCCAGGAGCAACCGGGCGCAGCCGCCCAGGAGCAACCGGGCGCAGCCCCGGCGATCGAGGCGCCGGCTCCAGTGCCTGGGCAGGCTGCGCCAGACGCCGCCGCGCCACCGGCGACGCAGCCCGGCGTGACAACACCTATCGAGACAACGCCTACCGAGACTGGCCCTTCGACGGCAACGTCCCTGACCCTGCCGCGTGACCTCTCGCCATGGGGCATGTTCATGGCGGCCGACATCGTCGTGAAAGCGGTGATGATCGGGTTGGCTTTTGCGTCCTTCGTCACCTGGACGATATGGCTGGCCAAATCGCTGGAGATCCTTGGCGGCAAGCTGCGCGCCCGCCGCGCGGCACAAGCGATCGGCAATGCCGCGACGTTGAACCAGGCCGGGCGCGCGCTTGGCCACAATAACGGTCCTGGCGCCCTGCTGGTGCGGGCAGCCGAGGAAGAGACCGCGCTTTCGGCCGGCTCGCTCGACCATGTGTCCGGCGACGGACTGAAGGAACGGGTCACCTCGCGCCTGTCGCGCATCGAGGCGGCGGCGGCGCGGCGCATGTCGCGCGGCACCGGCGTGCTGGCGACAATCGGCTCGACCGCGCCCTTCGTCGGCCTGTTCGGCACCGTCTGGGGCATCATGAACGCCTTCATCGGCATCTCGCAGGCGCAGACCACCAACCTCGCCGTCGTTGCCCCGGGCATTGCGGAAGCCTTGCTGGCCACGGCGATGGGCCTTGTCGCGGCGATCCCGGCGGTCGTCATCTACAACGTCTTCGCGCGATCGATAGCCGGCTACAGGCAGATCCTTGCCGATGCGTCGGCAGGGGTCGAGCGGCTGGTCAGCCGGGATCTGGATTTCCGCACGGTCGCGCCGGCAAAGCACATGGCCGCGGAATGAACACGGAGCGACGCCATGGCGGCTAGAATTCGAGAGAACATCGACGGCGATCTCGAGGAAAACCACGAGATCAACGTCACGCCGTTCATCGACGTGATCCTGGTCCTGCTGATCATCTTCATGGTCGCGGCGCCGCTGGCGACCGTGGATGTCAATGTCGACCTGCCGGGCTCGACCGCAACGCCTGCGCCTCGACCGGAGACGCCGTTGTTCCTGACGCTGAAGAACGATCTCAGCCTGGCGATCGGCAACGACAGCGTGCCGCGCGCAGCCTTCGCCGCCGCGCTGGTCGGCAGGACAAAAGGCGACAGGCAGACGCGCATCTTCCTGCGCGCCGACAAGGCGGTCGGCTACGGCGAGCTGATGGAGGTGATGAACCTTTTGCGCGGCGCCGGCTATCTGAAGATCGCGCTGGTTGGCCTCGAGACCGCGCCCAGCGATGCCGCGGCGCCGCAAGTCGGAACCGGCCAATAATGTCGCCGGCGGCCGCCCTGCCGATGGCCGATCAGCGGCGTTTCGGCGCGCGCGAGATCGCCTGGTGGGCGGGCGCGGCTGCGCTGGTCCTGATGGCGCATGCCGCGGTCGGCTATGCGATGCAGAGCTGGCGCCCGGCCGAGCCCGATGGCGGGCCGCCGCAGGCGCAGGTGATCGAGTTGTCGCCAATGGCGCTCACGCCGGCCGAGCCGGCGCCGATATCGGATGAGATAGCGCCCGATCAGCCGGACCCGGCCGAGGAGCCCGAGATTACCGAAACGGAGCCTCCGCCCGAACCGCCCGTCGAGCAGGCCGAGCCGGTCACCGAGCCGTCGGAGGCCGCTCCGGCCGACACGGTCGAGCCGACCCCGCCGACAGTGGCCGAACGGGTCGACCAGCCGCCGCTCGAGGAGGTCGTGCCCGAAATTGCCGAAGCCGTCACGCCGGAAGTGGTCGTTCCGCTGCCGCAGCCGAAACCGGTCGACAAACCCGTCGAGGCCAAGCCAAAGAAACAGGCAAAGACTGAGGTAAAGGAGCCGGCTGAGGTTAAGGCGAAGAAGCCTGTCAAAGAATCCAAAAAGCGTCCGAAAAAGGAAAAGGCCGCACCGCCGCGGACGACGGCCAGTGTCGCTGCGACATCCGCAGCCAGGGCGGCCGCCCCGAAATCGACCAAGGCAACGGCTGCGAAACGCGGGGACGCCAAGAAGTGGAACTCGCAACTGACAAGGTGGCTCAATCGGCACAAGCGCTATCCGAAGGCCGCGAAAGCCCGCCGTTCGGAAGGAACTGTGACCGTCTCCTTCATGGTGGCCGGCTCCGGCCGAGTGACGTCCGTTCGCATCACCGGTTCGTCCGGCGACCCTGATCTCGACCGCGGTGTACTCGACCTGCTGCAGGGCGCTTCAGTGCCGGCGCCGCCAGAAGGCGTTAGCTCGCGTGTCAATGTGCCGTTGAGGTTCGACCTGCGGTAATCAGACGATAGGCGATGCCCTGCATTGAGAATGGCGCTAAACGGCTGAGTCAGGAAACAGTTTCGAAGACCACCCTCTGGGAAAGGCCGCCGCCGGTGCGGTTCTCCAGTGTGATGGCGCCGCCGTAGCGTTCGATGATTTCCTTGGCGATGGCGAGGCCGAGGCCGGCCCCCGGAATGGACTGCCTGCGGCCGGGATCGACGCGAAAGAAAGGCTCGAACGCCTTGCCGAGCAGTTCCGGCGGAATGCCGGGCCCGCGATCGGCGATGGTGAGGGTGGCGCGGTTGTCAGCTGCGGACAGGGAGATGCTGCAGCCCTTGCCATGCGTTGCTGCATTGACGATCAGATTGCGCAGTGCGCGGCGAAGGCCGAGCGCACCCGCCCTGACCGAGACCTTGTCGAGATGGCCGATCGAAACGGCGTGACCTAGCGAAATCATCTCGGCCTCGATGTCACGGATCAGTCTTTCGAAGTCGACCGGTTCGACGGCATCCTGGTCGACCTCCTCGCGCACCAGCCGGATGGCGCTGTCAGCGATGCGGTCGAGCTCCTCAAGATCGTGCAGCCATTTTTCGCGTTCTTCGTCCGCCAGGAACTCGGCACGCAGTCGCATGCGCGTCATCGGTGTTCTCAAATCATGGCCCGCCGCGGCGACGAGGCGCATGCGGCTTTCCATGGCCGATTTGAGCCGGGTCGAAAGCTGGTTCAGCGCACGTGCGGTGGCGCGCACCTCGCCGGAACCCTTCTCAGGCAAAGGGGCAAGAATGCCGTCCGGCCCGATGCGCGCTGCCGCGGATTCCAGCATGACCAGGGGCCTTGTCAGCACGGTCGCGAAGTAGAGCGAAACGGCGGTGGCGCCAAGCACGATGAGCGTAATCCAGCCGGACAAGACCAGCCAGCGGTCGGCCGGCGGCGAGAAGTCGGGAATATCGAGGGCCATCCAGCGGCCGTCCGGGAGTTGCACCGAGGCAACCATGCCCAGTTTGCCTTCGACCCGCACGACGATAGCGGGAAACGCTGCCCCGCTGTGTTCCAGCGCTCGGTTGAGAAAACGTGTTGCGCGCTCGTCCTTCTCACCTTTTGTCGGCTGATCTGCGAGTTCGAGTTTGACGTCGTCTGCCTGCGCAACATGGCCGGGAAGCGATTGCGCCAGCAGCAGGATCTGACGGGCGACTGGTTCTATCGTGGATTCAGGGTTGGGTCCACGGACGACGCTGACGACCGCCAGTGTCGCCAGAGCCACCACACCGACGATCGAGGTAACGAGAAGCAGCGCGATCCGCGCCCTGAGCGAGGTCACGACGACGCGTCCACGGTCTCGACGCGGACGGTCAACTGATAACCGCCATTGCGCACCGTCTTGAAAAGAGGCGCTGCGGCGTCCTCGCCAAGTTTGCGCCTCAGCCGGCTCATCAGCACGTCGACGGAGCGATCGAGCGGCTCACGCTCGCGCCCTTGCGTGAGATCGAGAAGCTGGTCGCGCGACAGAACGCGGCCCGGTCTGTCGACAAAGACCTGCAGCAGGTCAAACTCCGCACCGGTCAGCTCGATCGCCTCGCCGTTCGCATTGGCGACGCGACGGATTTCCGGCTCCATCGTATAGCCGGCGAAGCGATAGATGCGGGCCATGACGGACGCTGCCTGCTCCTGCGCCGAGCGCCGCAGCACGGCGCGGATGCGGGCGGTCAGCTCACGCGGGTTGAACGGCTTGCCAAGATAGTCGTCGGCGCCAAGCTCCAATCCGATGATGCGGTCGACATCCTCCTTCAGCGCCGTCAGCAGGATGATCGGGATGTGTGGTTTGCTGTCGCGCAGGCTGCGGCAGATATCGAGCCCTGAACCGTCGGGCAGCATGACGTCGAGCACGATCAGGTCGAACTGGCCGGTGGCCAGCCTGTGCTCGCATTCGCGCCGATCCGCCGCCACCGAGACGCGAAATCCCTGGCCGTCGAGATAGCGCCCGAGCAGCGTCCTTATCTCGCGATCGTCGTCGACGACAAGGATTTGCGGTTTTGACTGCATTATCTGCCTGGTGTCGTTTGGCCGTTCTTTGCCGGTTACAGGGTCGATTATAGGGAGAGCCACCGGCGCGCGGCACTGAAAATTGCAACCGAATGTTTCCGACAGGCAGGCGGAAACATTCGGAAACAAATCTTCCCTTTCCGGAAACCTTCGGCAACAGCGCGAAGCAAACGCGAAAAGGTCGCCTCCTATCCTCTCGCCATCCGAAGCATGTGGGAAAGGATTACATCATGCAAAGCAGACTTCTTGCTCTCGGCCTCTTCTCCGCCGCGCTCATTCATCCGGCGCTGGCGCAGCCCACCGACCCTGTCACCGGACCTGGCGGGGAACCGCAGGTCGCCGCAATGCAGAGCGGGCCGGATGACAGCCCGATGCCGTGGCCCGGCCAGCACCGGCCGATGCGGCCTGGTCCGGACGGCTTCGGCCGGCAACATATGGGGCCGCCGCCGGAATTCAGGCTCGCAGTCCGGCTTTGCGCGCTCGAGACCCGGATCGGCGTCAGGACCGAGCAGCTCGACGCATGGCGCGACTATACCAGCGCGCTGCAGGCGACGCTGACACGGCCCGATCATGGACCGAATGGTCCCGGCAAGCGCGGTCCCGACACGGGAGGCCCCGGCAGCAATAGCGATCAGGGTCCCCGCGATCCTTTCGCTTTCCAGGAAAAGCTGGCTGACGACCTTACCGCTCGCGCTGCCTCGGCGGCAAAGCTGAAGGAAGCAATCGCAGCACTTCGCGGCAAGCTGACGCCCGAACAGCTCGAAATCCTTGCTTCGGCGGATAGACCTCATGGACCACCCCGCGGCCCATGGGGCAATCCGCCGGATGATGCAGCCGGCCCCGGAGGCCTGCCCAATCCTGGCAGGCAGCTCCCGCCACCCCTACCCCGGACGGACGAGCAACTCTGACCGGCTGCACCGGCCGGTCCGCTGACCTTCCCCGTTGCCGGGCCGGCCGACACCTTATGAAAGAGAATTTCCATGTGGGAGATGTTCTTGATACTGCGGCTGCTGATGGCGGCCGCGCCCGAGCAGCATCGCCGCGGTTCGGCCACGACGCTTCGGTCGCTGCAGGCCTTCACCGGCGCGACCAGGCTTGTCTTCGGCACCTGGCGCCTTTCGCTCGGTGTTCCCACGCTTGAGAAAACCAGTTCAACGAACGCCGAGAAGACCGATGGCCGCTAGATTGTCGCGCAAGAAATACCTGCTGCTTTTCGCCGTCATTCTCGCCATCGCGATTGCCGCCATGCTCAAGGCCTATGGGCGCAGCAATATCGATGCGAATGGGGCCGATGCGACTGCAGACAAGACACCCGCGATCGTGCAGGCCGCCTCGCTGACAGTTTCGGTCGAAAAGGTGCGCAAGGATGAAATCGCCTCAGTGATTACCGCCACCGGCACGGTTCAGGCACGGCAGGAAGCCACGATCGGCTCGCAGACGAGCGGCCTGCAACTGACCGAGGTTCTCGTTGACGAGGGCGACGACGTCAGCAAGGGCGATGTGATCGCGCGCCTCGATGATGCGGTGCTGAAGGCCCAACTCGCCGAGCAGAAGGCAACCGTCGAGCAGGCGCGCGCTACGCTGGAGGCAGCCGAGACGGCGTCGGCGCGCGCCCAAAAGCTCATCACCAGCAATGCGATCAGCGCCGAGACGGCCGAAGAGAGAGCAACCACGGTCAAGATCAGCCAGGCGCAACTCGCCCAGGCTCAAGCGGCGGCGGACAACATCGCCGCGCAACTCGCGCGGACCGAAATCCACGCCCCCTTTGACGGTTCGGTGTCCACCAGGCCCGCGGTGGCCGGCTCCATCGTTCAGTCCGGCACGGAACTGATGAAAATCGTGCGTGACGGCAAAGTCGAGGTTGCCGTCCAGGTGCCCGAGAAGGATCTGCCCGCGATCGCGACCGACCAGGCAGCGACAATTACCGACGCCGCCGGCAAGATGCTTTCCGGCAAGGTCAGCTCGATCGCCGAGAAGGTCGACGGCACCACAAGGCTGGGCACCGTCTATGTCGTGCCGCAGGACAACTCAGGGCTCAGGCCTGGCATGTTCGCCCGCGTCTCGATCGCCACGTCTTCGGCGGAAATCCTGAATATCGCGGAGAGCGCGCTGACATGGCGCGATGGCAAGCCGAACGTCTTCGTCGTCGGTGAAAGCGGTAAGGTTGCGACCCGCTCCGTTGCGACCGGCAGCCGCAAGGCCAGTCGCGTCGCCATTGTGTCTGGGCTGACCCAAGGCGAGAGCGTCGTCGTCTCTGGAGCCGGCCTGCTCAATGACGGCAATCTCGTCCGCGTCGCGGCGGGCGATTCCGGCCAGGCCGCATCAAACACGGAGACGGTGCGATGAACGCGATTTCCTCCTGGTCGATCCGCAATCCGGTTCCGACCATCGTCTTGTTCCTGTCGCTGACGATTGCCGGCCTCTATGGCTTCATGCAGCTCAGAACCAACAACATGCCTGACATCGACTTGCCGACCGTCACCGTCACGGTGACGCAGGCGGGTGCTGCGCCGAGCGAGATGGAAGTCCAGATCGCGCAGGCCATCGAGAATGCCGTGGCGAGCCTGGATGGCGTCGACGACGTCTCGACCTCGATCAGCGAAGGCTCCTCAGTCACCTCAGTCGAATTCACCCTCGACACCGAACCCGAAACGGCCACCAACGACGTGCGCAACGCGGTCTCCAGCGTCCAGTCCAGCCTGCCTGCTGCTGCCGTCGCGCCCGTCGTGACGAAGGTCAATGCATCAGGCAATTCGGTGCTGACCTATGTGGTCGAGGCGCCGGCCATGTCGCCCGACGCGCTGAGCTGGTACATCGACAACGACGTCGCCAAGGCGATGTTGGGCGTTGATGGAGTGTCCAAGATCACCCGTTCGGGCGGCGTCGACCGGGTGATCCGTGTCGAGTTCGATCCCGACCGCCTTGCCGCGCTCGGCATCAGCGCCGGCGATGTCAGCCAGATGCTCGCTTCCATCAACGTCAACCAGCCAGGCGGCCGCACGACGATCGGCAGCCAGGAGCAGTCGGTCCGCACGCTGGCCGATACACGCATCGCACTTGTGGGAGCCGGCGACGTCAAGCTGTCCGACCTCGGCAAGGTGGTCGACAGTTGGGAAAAGCCGCGTCAGTCCGCCTATCTCGACGGCAGACAGGTCGTCGCCTTCAACATCTACCGGTCGGTCGGTTCGAGCGAGATCGACGTGGTCGAGGCCGCGCGCGCCGCGATCGCCGAAATGGGCGCGAAGACAAATGCGGTGAAATTCACCGAGGTCACCTCGTCCTCAGGTTTTGTCCAGGAAAGCTACGATGCCGCGTTCGAGGCGCTGTGGCTCGGCGCGCTGCTCGCCATCGGTGTTGTCTGGCTGTTCCTGCGTGACATCAGGGCGACGCTGGTGTCGGCGGTCGCCATGCCGCTATCGCTGATCCCGACCTTTGCGGTGATGGCGGCGTTCGACATTTCGCTCAACAATATCACCTTGCTCGCTCTGTCGCTGGTGGTCGGCATCCTCGTCGACGACGCCATCGTCGAGATCGAGAATATCGTGCGCCATATGCGTCAGACCGGCGCCACAGCCTATCAAGCGGCGATCGAGGCCGCCGACGAGATCGGCCTCGCCGTGGTGGCGACCACCGCCACAATCGTCGCCGTCTTCCTGCCGGTGGCCTTCATGCCCGGCATTCCGGGAAAATTCTTCGTCAGCTTCGCCGTCGCCGTCTGTGTGTCGGTGCTGTTCTCGCTGCTGGTGGCACGCATGCTGACCCCGCTGATGGGCGCCTATCTGGTGCGCGCCGGCGGCCACAGCGAAGAGGATACGCCGGCCTGGGTGCCGACTTATCTCTGGCTGCTGCACGAGGCGCTCGACCACCGCTGGATCACGCTTGTTGCCGGCATCGCCTTTTTCGCCGGCTCATTGGCGCTGGCGACGCAGCTGCCGACCGAATTCATGGCGGCAACGGATCGCGGCCGCTCGATGATCTCGGTCGAGCTGCAGCCGGGATCGACGATCGAGCAGACGGCGGCCGCGGTGCAGGACATCACCAGGCGCCTGCAGGGCGAACCGGCGGTCGACAGCATTTTCGCCACGATCGGCACGGCGGCCGAGTCGGGCGGCGGGCCGAACCGCGGATCGACATCGGCCGAAGTGCGCAGCGCCAATGTTACCGTCAATCTGAAGCCGCGCGACGAGCGGACTGTCAGCCAGCAGGAATTCGAGGCCGAGGCCTCTCCGAAGCTCAACGACATTCCCGGTGCCCGCATCCAGTTCGGCGCAGACGGCTTTTCGGGCGCCAAGGTGTCGATCACGCTGATAGGCGACAATGGCGATGCGCTGCAGAAGACCAGCGATGCGCTGATTGACCAGATGAAGTCGGTTCCCGGCCTCAGCAATCCGACATCGACGGCTGCAACGACGAAACCCGAGCTGATCGTGCGCCCCGACAGCGCCAAGGCGGCCGAGCTTGGCATCACCCCGACCGAGATCGCCCAGACGGTGAAGATCGCCACCGTCGGCGATACCGACACCAGCCTGCCGAAATTCAATCTCGGCGATCGCCAGGTGTCGATCGTCGTGACCTTGCCCGACGGAGCCATCGACGACCCTTCGAAGCTCGCTGTCCTGCCGTTGACCGGCACCAAGGGCACCGTGCCGCTTGCCGCGATCGCCGACATCAGCTTCAACGCCGGGCCCAACAGCATCGCGCGGGTGGATCGCAGCCGCAGCGCCACCGTCGAGGCGGATCTTTCCGGCATCACACTCGGCGAGGCGACCTCGGCCATCCGCGCCCTGCCGGCAATGCAGAACCTGCCCGCGGGCGTGCGTGAACTGGCGCGCGGCGACGCCGCCCGCATGCAGGAGCTGTTCAGCGGCTTTGCCACGGCGATCGCCGCCGGCATCTTGCTGATGTACCTGACGCTGGTGCTTCTGTTCCGCAGCTTCGTGCAACCGGTGACGATCCTGGTCGCGCTGCCGCTGTCGGTCGGCGGTGCGCTCGGCTTTATGCTGATCACCGGCAAGGCGCTTGGGCTTTCGACGCTGATCGGCCTGTTGATGCTGATGGGGATCGCGGCGAAGAACTCGATCCTGCTGGTCGAGTATGCGCTGATCGCCGAACGGGAACGCGGCATGAGCCGCTTCGAGGCGCTGATCGACGCCGCTCGCAAGCGGGCGCGGCCGATCGTGATGACGTCGGTCGCTATGGGCGCCGGCATGCTGCCGATCGCGCTCGGCCTCGGTGCCGATGCCGAGACGCGGGCGCCGATGGCCATCGCCGTCATCGGCGGGTTGCTGTCCTCGACCGTGCTCAGCCTGGTCTACGTGCCGGTGGTCTACACCTTCATGGACGATATCCAGCGCTTCCTCGACCGCCATCTGCGCAAGCTGCTGGTGGAACGGTCCGGCGCGGACGAAGCAGCTGATCTGCCGGGCGCCGGGACTGGAAGCGCGTGATCGACACGCTGATCACGGAAACCCGCCGCCGTTCCTTCGCCGCATCACCGTCGAGCTTACCACGCGCTGGCGGGGGCGCCGGCGGATTGCCGCGTGGCAAGCAACAGTCAATCGGATTTGAGGGTAGAGGTATGAAAATGAAGGCAACCGCAACGCTCACCCGCGCCATGGCGCAAGTCGGCATGTCAACGGCGGCGGATGTTGCGAAGGCGATGGGGCAGGCAAGCAGCACGGAAGCCGATGTTCCGACCCTGGAAGCAAGCAATGCAGAAGTGATCGGTTGGGATGGCGCGATCGACGCCGCGAAACTTGAGATCGGCGACGTCAAGGCCGGCCCACGCCTGGCTTCGAAGCCTGTGACGCAGTGAAGAAGGCGCCATATTTCCGCGCGCTGGACATTTGCGGGTGAAGATGATGAGCCTCCTGCCTCTGTCATCTGGTTGTCACATACCCGCCATATACATCGATAATTCCGGATTCTAGGATACATGGATAAGAACACCGCTCTTCTCGCATTGGCAGCGCTTGGCCAGGACACCAGGCTCGAAGTGTTTCGCCTGCTGGTGCGGGCGGGCGCGGACGGTGTGCCAGCCGGCGAGATCGCCGCGCGCCTCGGTGCGGTGCAGAACACCATGTCGGCGCATCTGAAGGTCCTCGACCATGCCGGCCTGGTCCGCGCCGAGCGCGACGGCCGGACGATCCGCTACGTCGCCGACATGACCGGCTTTCGCGATCTGCTTGCCTATCTCATGGAGGATTGCTGCAACGGCGCGCCGGAGCTCTGCCAGCCGGTCATTCAGGCCGTGACTTGCAACTGCTAGAAGGGAGGACCACCCCATGAATGACCCTTACAACGTGCTTTTCCTGTGCACCGGCAATTCGGCACGGTCGATCCTTGCCGAAGCGATCCTCAACCGTGTCGGCGCCGGCAAGTTCAGGGCCCATTCGGCCGGATCGCACCCGAAGGGAGAGGTCCATCCCTACGCGCTCCAGCTGTTGAAAACCCTCAACCACGACACGTCCTTCGCCCGCTCAAAAGACTGGCAGGAATTCGCGGCTCCTGGCGCCCCCGAGATGAATTTCGTTTTCACCGTCTGCGACAACGCGGCCAATGAAGCCTGCCCGGTCTGGCCGGGACAGCCGATGACCGCGCATTGGGGCGTGCCCGACCCGGCCGCCGTGGACGGCACCGACGCCGAAAAGCATCTGGCCTTTGCCGAAGCCTATCGCATGCTCAACAACCGGATCTCGATCTTCGTCAGCCTGCCGATGAACACGATCGACAAGCTCGCCCTGCAGAAACGGCTCGATGAAATCGGCCGCGATCTGCCGAAGGCCGGCTGACATCATGGCGGCTGACCTGTCCCGCCGCATCGTCGCGGAAGCGCTCGGCACGGCAATGCTGGTCGCGACGGTCGTCGGCTCCGGCATCATGGCGGATCGTCTGACGGACGATGTGGGTCTCTCCCTGCTCGGCAACACGCTGCCGACTGGAGCGATTTTGGTGGTGCTGATCACCATACTCGGACCGATTTCCGGGGCGCATTTCAATCCGGCGGTGACGCTGGTTTTTGCCCTCAGGCGGGAAATCGAAGCGAACGCTGCACTGGCCTATGTGATCGCCCAGATTGCCGGCGGCATCGCCGGAACGCTGCTGGCGCACGCCATGTTCGAACTGCCAATTCTCCAGATCTCGCAAACCGTGCGGACCGGAAACGGACAATGGATTGCGGAACTGGTGGCCGCCTTCGGCCTGGTCTTCACCATTCTCGCCGGTCTTCGCTTCCGTTCGGATGCCATTCCATGGCTGGTCGGCCTCTACATCACCGCGGCCTATTGGTTCACGGCCTCGACCTCGTTTGCCAATCCGGCAGTCGCCATTGCCCGGGCGGTTTCCAACACCTTCGCGGGCATCCGGCCGATAGATCTGTCGGGGTTTATTGTCGCCGAGCTGCTGGGCGCGCTGCTTGCGATGGCGTTGGCAGGATGGCTGCTCGCTGAACCCAAGCCAATCAGACAGATGAGAGCCGCGAAATGACCATCACCATCTACCACAATCCCAACTGCGGCACCTCGCGCAACACGCTCGCCATCATCCGGCAGTCCGGCGAAGAGCCTGAGGTGATCGAGTATCTGAAAAACCCGCCGTCGCGTGAACGGCTGGTCGAGCTGATCGCGGCGATGGGGATGACGCCGCGCCAATTGCTGCGCGAGAAGGGCACGCCTTACGCCGAGCTCAATCTCGGCGATCCCAAATGGACCGACGACGAGATCGTCGATTTCATGCTAGCGCATCCGATCCTGATCAACCGGCCGATCGTCGTGACGCCGCTTGGCACCATGCTTGCTCGGCCGTCCGAAGCGGTTCTCGACATCCTGCCCAATCCTGAGATCGGGCCGTTCACCAAGGAAGACGGCGACGTCGTCATCGATGCGCAGGGCAAGCGCGTTGCCTGACCTAGTGTCCGAAGACTCGCTTCCGAACGTCGACGAAGACCAGTTCCGGCCGATCGACCTGCAGGCGCTGCTCGACGTGCCGCGGTCGATCCACAAACCTCGCGTGCTGATGCTCTACGGCTCGCTGCGCGAGCGGTCCTATTCGCGGCTTGCGACGGAGGAGGCAGCTCGCATTTTGCGCCGCCTGGGCGCCGAGGTGCGCATCTACAATCCCGCCGGCCTGCCGCTGCCGGATTCGACCTCGGCCGACCACGCCAAAGTCCAGGAGCTGCGAGACCTGTCGATCTGGTCGGAAGCACAGGTCTGGTGCTCGCCGGAGCGGCATGGCTCGATGACCGGAGTGATGAAGGCGCAGATCGACTGGCTGCCGCTGTCGGCCGGCGGCGTCAGGACGACGCAGGGCCGCACGCTCGCGGTGATGCAGGTGTCGGGCGGCTCGCAGAGTTTCAACGCCGTCAACCAGCTTCGTCTCGTCGGCCGCTGGATGCGGATGATCACCATCCCCAACCAGTCGTCGGTAGCCAAGGCTTTCAACGAGTTCGACGAGGCCGGCCGCATGAAGCCGTCGCCGTACTATAACAGGATCGTCGACGTGATGGAGGAGCTGATGAAGTTCACGCTGCTCTTGCGCGATCGGTCCGCCCATCTCAAGGACCGTTATTCAGAGCGTGTCGAAAGCGCCGAAGCGGTTGCCGAGCGGGTCAATCAGCGGTCGATTTGAGAGCGGGTGTGGTTGCTAATTCGATAATTTTCGAAATAGGTATTGACGCGGCGTTGTCTCAGCGCTACCTTGTTTCCATGAAACTCGAACAAGCAGCAAAACAGCTCGAAGCGCTCGGCAATCCGACGCGGCTCAAGCTTTATCGCACGCTGGTGCGGGCAGGCGAAACCGGGAGACCGGTCGGTTATCTCCAAGAAGCCCTCGGCATCGCTGCGTCGACGCTGTCGCATCATCTCCACCGGCTCATCCTGACCGGCCTGGTCACCCAGGAACGCCAGGCAACGACGCTGATTTGCCGTGCCAATTACCCTGTGATGAACGATCTCCTTGGCTTTCTTGCCGATGAATGTTGTGCCGATGCCGCATGCGGCCCGGCTGTCGGGGAGGCGGCTGCATAACTCTTTTTTTGACTGGTATTTCTATAATCCTAGAAACATAGAAGGGGTGTCATGGTTTCTGAAAACGATCTCCCGATCGCTATCATCGGCGGCGGACCTGTTGGCCTGGCGGCGGCCGCCCAACTGGTCAGCCGTGGCCTTCCGGTTAGGGTTTACGAGGCTGGTTCTTCTGTCGGCTCGAACCTTCGGGATTGGGGTCATGTCCGGGTTTTCACGCCATGGCGTTATTGTGTCGATGCGGTCGCCCGAAAACTTCTCGAGAGCCATGGCTGGCAAATGCCGGAGCCGGAGGCGTTCCCCACCGCCGATGAGATCGTCGACCAGTATCTCGCGCCGCTGGCCAAGCTTGCCGAACTGGCGCCGTCGATTGAGACCAATGCCTGTGTTGTCGCCATTTCCCGCTGGGGAGCCGACAAGGTGTTGAGCAAGGCGCGGGAGACGCGGCCGTTCATGCTTGTGGTCGAAACGGTGGAAGGCACGCGCCGGGACAGCGCCCGTGCCGTGATCGATGCATCCGGCACCTGGCAGACGCCGAACCCGCTCGGTGCGGGTGGCTTGCCGGCCGAAGGTGAGAGGGAATTTGGCGACCGCATCGCCTACGGCATCCCAAATGTTCTCGGCCGCGACTGTCATCTCTATGCAGGTCGCACGACATTGGTGGTCGGCGCCGGCCATTCCGCTGCCAATGCCTTGCTGGAATTGGCGAAGCTTGCGCAAACCGAACCGGGCACTTCGGCACTATGGGTGACACGCGGCACCGACCTTGTCCGCATCTATGGCGGCGGCGATGCCGACGCCCTGCCGGCGCGCGGCGAGCTTGGTTCGGATGTCCGGGAGCTCGCCGAGAGTGGCCGGGTGCGGCTGGTGACCGGCTTTGCGATTGTTGCTATCCGTGAGGTCGACGGCCGCCTCGCTGTCGAAGGCCAGGCAAAGGACGGGTTGCGCACGCTCGACCCCGTCGACAGGATCATTGCCGCGACGGGGCAGCGCCCCGATCTTGCCTTGACCCGGGAGCTTCGGCTGGACCTCGATCCGTGGCTCGAAGGCGTCAAGGCGCTCGGACCGCTCATCGATCCCAACGAGCACTCATGCGGCGATGTCCCGCCGCATGGTCATCGCGAGCTCAGCCACCCAGAGCCCGATTTCTACACGGTCGGCGTCAAAAGCTATGGCCGGGCGCCGACATTCTTGCTGCTGACCGGCTATGAGCAGGTCCGCTCGGTCGCCGCGGCGATCGCCGGCGACATGGCTGCCGCCGATGCCGTGCAGCTGGTGTTGCCCAAAACCGGCGTCTGCACGGTGCCGGTGTCACTTTCAGGCGCGTCGTCCCAAGGTTGCTGCGGCGGACCCGTGCCGGCTGCTGTCGATGCCTGTTGCGTCGACGATGCCAAGGCAAAGGCGAGCGGCAAGTCTGGGTGCGGCTGTGGCAGCACGCAAGCAATCGCAGCAGTGCGCAGCGGCGATCTTGAGATCGCCGCTCCATGATCGACCGGAAAATCCCGGCTGCCGCACTCTGGGCGTTGGGGCTGACGCAGATCATCGGCTACGGCACGCTCTATTACAGTTTTAGTATCCTGGTGCCGTCGATCGCGCTCGAGTTCGCCTGGCCGGAACAATGGGTTTTCGGCGCCCTGTCGGCGTCGCTGCTGGCGGGTGGCCTGTTTGCGCCGACAGCCGGGCGCTGGGCCGATCGTTTCGGCGCCGGCCGGGTGATGACCTTTGGTTCGCTTGCGGCCGCAGCAGCGCTTGTCGCTTGCGCGATAGCACCCGGCCGGGTGAGCTTCGTGCTGGCCTTGATGGTCATGGAACTGGCGTCCGCTTTCGTGCTCTACAGCGCCGCTTTCGTCGCCATCGTCCAGATCGGCGGCGCCAGGGCGCAGCGCAGCATCACCCATCTGACGCTGATCGCCGGCTTCGCCTCCACCCTGTTCTGGCCGCTGACGGCCGCACTTCACGAATACCTGAGCTGGCGCGAGGTCTATCTGGTCTTTGCCGGCATCAACGTCGCCATCTGCTTGCCCATCCATGCCTGGCTGGCACGACTGTCGCGTCGAGTGGACAAAAACGCTTCGGCGACACCTGCGGCCATTGGGCCGGCGGGCGGGCCGGTTGCCTTCACCGCGCGCGACCGCAGCAGAGTGTTTCTACTCATGCTTGGCGGCTTCGCGATCGAGGGTTTTGTGCTGTCCTCGATCCTCGTTCACATGGTGCCGCTGACGGCGGCGCTCGGGCTTGGCTCCGCCGGGCTTGTCGTCACCACGCTTTTCGGCCCGTCCCAGGTGGCAAGCCGGCTGATCAACATGCTGTTCGGCGGCCGGCTGGCGCAGACCTGGCTCGCGGTGATCGGCGCGACATTGTTGCCGCTCGGCCTTGTCGTCCTGCTGGCGACGACACCGTCGGTGGCCGGCGCCATCGCCTTCGTCATCCTGTTTGGATTGGGCTCGGGCCTTACCAGCATCGTCGGTGGCACGCTGCCGCTGGAACTGTTCGGACGGGAGCGCTACGGCGCCCGGCTCGGCTGGGTGACGGCCGCGCGTCAGTTCTCTTCAGCACTTGCGCCATTTGCCCTTGCCATGGCGATGGCAGGCTTGGGCGTCCAGCCATCGCTCTGGTTCACCGCTGCAGCAGGCATGCTCGGCATACTGGCTTTCTCGGCAATCATCCTGATCAGACGGCAGCCCCTCGCGCCTGTGATGCTTACGTCAACGAACTGACGCCGCGCGCAGCGTCGAGCTGTGCGCAACCCGAAACCGCCGGCCATCGGCGCTCGACGGGCTGTGATGCGGTTGATAAGCCCTCTCCCTAAGGAGAGTCGAGACATGACCGTTGCGATCGAGATGGGCCACACGACCGCAGGCGCCCCGGCGGCGCTGGATCTTGAGGAGCTGCTGGCGACGCGCCTTTTGGTGCAGGGCAATTCGGGCTCCGGCAAATCCCATCTGCTGCGCCGGCTGCTGGAGCAGAGTGCCCCTTGGGTGCAGCAGACCATCATCGACCCCGAAGGCGACTTCGTCTCGCTGGGCGACCGGTTCGGCCACTTGGTGATCGATGCCGAGGAGCATACCGAGCGCGGCCTGCAGAGCGCCGGCGAGCGGGCGCGCATCCACCGCGTCTCCACGGTGCTCAATCTCGAGGGGCTCGACGCCGAGAACCAGATGCGCCGCGCCGCCGCCTTCCTTGGCGGGCTTTTTGAGGTCGCTCGCGACCACTGGTACCCGATGCTGGTGGTGGTGGACGAGGCGCAGCTGTTCGCGCCGGCTGTGGCCGGCGAGGTTTCCGACGAGGCGCGCAAGCTCTCGCTTGGCGCCATGACGAACCTGATGTGCCGAGGCCGCAAACGCGGGCTTGCCGGCATCATCGCCACTCAGCGGCTGGCCAAGCTCGCCAAGAATGTCGCCGCCGAGGCTTCCAATTTCCTCATGGGCCGGACTTTTCTCGATATCGACATGGCGCGCGCCGCCGACCTTTTGGGCATGGAGCGGCGCCAGGCGGAGGCTTTTCGCGACCTGGAGCGCGGGCAATTCATGGCGCTCGGCCCGGCGCTGTCGCGCCGTCCGCTCGGCTTGCGTATCGGCCCGACCGACACAAGTCCGCGCAATGGCACGCCGCGGCTGATGCCGCTGCCGGAAGCAGCCCTTGAGGACGCACGCGCCATCATCCTGGCAGCCCCGCCGCCGGAAACTGTCCGGCCGCAGCGCCGGTCGTCGCCGGACCTTCTCGATCAGCTGATGGCGGCGAAGTCGGCGGCGCTGGAAATCCGCCCCGAACCGGCGGAGCCGCCGATCAGCGCCGAGGATTTGGCGGAGCGGCGTGAGCGCGTCGACCGTGTCCTGCGCGCCGTTCTGGCGCAGCCCGACGCGGGCTTCCGGGTCATCGGCGTGCTTTATCAGGAGTTCGTGGTCCGCTGCCGGATAGAAGGCCTCGCCTCGGTGGTGCCGGACCTGCCCGCCTTTCGCCGCATGCTGACGCGCGCCCGCGCCGGCCTCGGCTCCGACATGGCAGGGGATGACGCCTGGCAGGACGTCTCGGCGCGAGCCTCGCTGCTGCCCGAGGATATGCAAGGCGTGTTCATGATGATCGCCCGCGCGGCGAAGGAGGGCTGGCCCTGCCCGAGCGACGCGGCGATCGCCCGCGCCTACGGCTCGCACTCGCTGCGCCGCGCCCGGCGCCTGCTGACCTATATCGAAGAGCAGGGGCTGATCGTCTGCCAGCTCGACGGGGTTGGAAGGCGGACGGTGACGCTGGTGGAATTGGCCTGGGCGACGGCGCCGGGGGATCCCGGTGCTGCGGAGGTGGAGCAGGGGCGTTTGGCTGTGTGAGGCGGCGGCCGAGCGCGCAAGGGAAATGCCACGCATCAAGGCGATGTATGGCCAAGCGGCAGGTACAGCGGCGAGTCTTTTTTGCGCAGCTAGGGCCTTGGCTCGCCACAGCTCTTCTGCCCGGTCTTCATCATACGCCGACGATTGGCGCGACGCAGATCCGCCTATTGTAAATTGTTCGACGCTACAGCACTCCCTCCTGCCGACGGCGCTTCACATATCTTCTAAATTACCCGCGGGTCGGTTTGCTAATGAAGAGATCAGCCCCGATCAACTGACGAATGACAAGAAATACGGCAGCACTGTAGCGCAAATAGCCGCCGAAACTACGCTACCGCCGCCGATTACCCCCTTCGGTTCATTCTGTTGACATCCCCTGCTTCTGGAGAGATGGTAAGATACTACGCGGCGGCCCTTTTTCCGAAGATTTTATTCTGCAGCTTCATCAAAGGATTTCGGCAATGCGTTTGTCTCGATCGCGCCGACTTATGGCCATCGCTTTGACGGCAATCGCAGCCGTTCCCTCTTCTGGACATGCCGAGGACAAGCTGCTGACGGAAGCGGTGCAGTTCAACGGTACGATCCTGTATCTCTCCACCGAAGTGCCTGGCCTGATCTTCGGCGCCGTGCGCAACGGCGAGACGGCCTTGGCCGGTTTCGGCAAGATTGCCGACGGGAGTGAAAAAGTGCCCGACGGCGATACAATGTTCCGCATCGCATCCGTGAGCAAGGTGTTCTGCGGCAGTGTGCTTTCCTCGCTGGCGATCGACGGCAAGGTACAGCTCACCGACCGGCTGCAGGATCGCCTTGGCTGGGACGTCACGCTCCCTGAGAAGGATGGCCGCGCCCTCCGGCTGATCGATCTCGTCGCGCAAGCTTCCGGCCTTCCGCGGGAGGTGCCAGTGGCCGATGCGCCCCCCTCCGACCCCTTCTCTACGAACACCAAAGAGGCGCAGATTGCCGCCCTCAAGGACAATCCGCTGCTGTTCGCGCCGGGCACCGCCGTTCTCTATTCGAACTTCGGATACGACCTCCTTGGAGTGGCGCTCGCGAATGTCTCTGGAAAGCCTTATGCCGAGCTCCTTCGGGAGCGTGTCCTCGATCCTCTCGGCATGAAAGACACGGTTTTCAACGCAAGATCGGAGGACGAGCCGCGCCTGATGCAGGGCCATAACTTCGACGGCAGCGCCATGCCCATCGTGCCGACGAGCACAGCCATGGAGTGCGCCGGTGGATTGTACTCGACCGCGGACGACCTGCTGCGCTGGATGAACTGGCATGTCGAGAACAAGCCTTCTGCGACCGATGCCGAGTTGCGGCTTTTGAACCACGCGGCTTTTTTGTACCGGGACGGTCTCGGGTCGGTGGTGGGGCTGGATGACGGCGGCCCGATGGACGCCATGGGTCTCGGATGGGTCATCATGCTCCCCACCGAGCATAGCCCGCTCATCCTCCAGAAGAGCGGCGGCCTGCAAGGGATGTTTCTCTATGTTGCGATTGCACCGACACGCGGCGTCGGCGCTTTCTTCGTCATGAACCAATTCAATGCCGCCGGCTTCATGGCGGGGGTCAAGACGACGAACGATCTCGTCGCAGAGATCGCTCCACGCTGATTTTCGCGCTGATCAGGGGGAACGTGCGCGATGATTAACGCTGTGGAGGGGGCCTGACGGACCGCATGTTTGGTGGCAAGGCAAGCTCGACATCGGCTATTTCCGGCCGACGGCTTAGTTATTCCCTCCTGAGGACGACCACCGCATGGATAGGTCGCCGCGTGCAAGGTCAGGCCCAAGCGGCGCTTTTGATCTCAAATGTGGAGCTCTCTGGCTCGACTGTTCTGAGCTTGAAAGGGTCGATTGACCAAGCTCAGATTGAGCCGTAGCTTCAGATAGCGTGCGGCCTGGTTGTTTCAGCAGAGGCTCGCCTTGAGGGTACCGATGGCTGGCAGTGACGATGCGCGTCTGCCCAAGCAGGTAGGTCAGCCGGCGGCGCATCATTCTGCGTCGGCAACAGTGCGGCGACGCGAGCTTCTCATTGCCGTCTCGACGCTCGCAGCATTCTTCGGATTGCCCGCCGCGGCCCGTAGCCAGGTCGCCTTGAGCAGCGCGATCGAGCCCGGCGCGTTTCGCGAATTGACAGGCATACTGACGGGCATGTCGCCGAGCGACGCCACGCTGCCGGAATTGTTCCTGCAGGCATTCTCCGCTGACGCCGCCGATCTCGGAAAACTGCATGCGATCGTGACGGAACAGCCCGAGACAGAATGGGACAGCGCGATTGCGTCGGCGGGGCTGAAACCGCTGTCGGAATCGCTCATCCAAGCCTGGTATACGGGTAGCATCATGCACGGCTCGGAAGAACGCGTCCTTACCTATCTCGATGCGTTCGTCTGGCATGCCTGCGGTTACACCAAGCCGCCGACGCGATGCGACACGAATTTTGGCGCGTGGGCGAACGCACCACCGCCCGGACGGTTTTCCGAATGACCGCGCCGGCGTCCGCCGATGTCGTGTTTGTCGGTTCAGGCGTAGCCGCGGCGCTTGCCGGCGCGGCTATCGCGAAAGCAGGGTTCAGCGTGCTGTTCCTCGAGGCGGGACCGCGCGTCGATCGCGGCACCGCTGTGACACGATTCCAGTACTCGTCCGCGAAGGGCCAGAACTCGCCTTACCCCGACCAGCCCTATGCGCCGCAGCCGGAAGAATCCGACTTCTCCGCCTACTATGTCGAGGCTGGGCCGGACACCTTTAGGGGACAGCAGGCGAGGATCGTCGGCGGCACCACGTGGCACTGGGGCGGGCTCGCCGCGCGGTTCCGGCCAAACGATTTCAAGATGCACTCGAAGTTCGGCGTCGGCGTCGATTGGCCTATCGCCTATGGCGACATGGAGCCGTGGTATCAGGCCGCCGAGGAAGAGATCGGCGTCGCGGGCGACGACACCGCCGATTTCGGCGCGCCGCGCTCAAAGTCGTTTCCGATGCCACCGATCCCCATGACCTATGCCGACAAGCAGGTCGGCATCGCTGCCAAGGCGCTCGGCTACTCGGTGTTGCCATTTCCACAGGCGCGCAATTCGGTGTGGCGGGATGGCCGCCCGCAATGCTGCGGCAATGCGAGTTGCGTGCCGATCTGCCCCATCCAGGCGAAGTACGACGCGACGCATCATCTCGCCATCGCGGAGCGCGCCAGCGCGCATGTCGAGCCGCAGGCCGTGGTGCACGAGCTAGTCGTCGGTCCGGACAAACGCATTGCCGAAGTGCGTTACCGTCGCCCAGATCGCAGCGAGGGCAGCGCGACCGGAAAAATTGTGGTCATCGCGGCGCATACCATTGAGACGCCAAAGCTGCTACTGCTTTCGACGGGAGACAATGCGCCGACGGGCGTGGCGAACAGTTCCGACCAGGTCGGCCGCAATCTGCTGTCGCAGATCGATGTCGGCATTCAGGGACTGACCAGGGATCCCGTGTTCACCTATCGCGGACCGGTCTCGACCGGTGGCATTGCCGAGCTTCGGGACGGCGATTTCCGCAACGAGCGTGCCGCCATCGGCATCTCGCCTTCCAACGAGGGCTGGGCGCGGGCGGTCGGTCCGTTCCAGGCTGCGACGACCTTCATCAAACAGGGCCTGCGCGGCGATGCGCTGAAGGCGGCAGTCCGTTCGCACGTCGCGCGGGAGCTGATCATTGGCAGCTCTGCCGAAATGCTTCCCAATCCGGACAATCGCGTGACGCTGAGCAATCAGATGGACGGGATCGGCATTCCGCGGCCGAACATCGCCTTCAAGTCTGACGACTACACGGCGCGCGGGCTGGCGGTCGCGCGCGATGTGCAGAACAAGCTCATGGCTGCACTCGGCGCCACGCAGATCAAGCAGCTCGGCCCGATCGCTGACAGCGCGATCATGGGCGGCACGACACGCATGGGAGATGACCCGCTCACCTCGGTCGTCGACAGGGACCTGAAGAGCCACGACCATCCAAACCTCTACATCGTTGGCTCGTCCGTCTTCCCGTCCATCACGGCGAATGCGCCCACGCTCACCATTGCGGCGCTCAGTGCGCGCCTCGGCGCGCATCTCATCTCCCTGCTGAAGGCGTAGATGTCATGCGCGGGCGGGGCACTGTTTTCCTCGGTTTTGTCTCCGCAATGATGCTCGACGCACGGCACGGCTTGGCGCAGGCGCCGGCGAACTGGCAGACAAGTTTCGGCGTCTCAGCCTCGGAGACGAAGGAGCGGATCGTTGCGCTGCACGACCACATATTGCTGATCGGCGTCTGCATCGTCGCGCTCGTCGCCATGCTGATCGGTTTCGCGCTCTTGCGCTTCCGGGCGAGCCGCCACCCCACGGCGTCAAAAGTCACGCGCATGCCCTGGCTGGAATTCGGCTGGACTATCGCGCCGGTGCTGGTGCTGGGCGCGATCGCCGCGCCGTCGCTCCAGCTGCTCGCCTATGAGAGCGATATTCCCGACGCACAGTTGACGATAAAGGCCAGCGGCCATCAGTGGTTCTGGCGTTATTCCTATCCCGACAATGGCGGCTTCGCATACGATTCCATCATGTTGCCGCCGGCCTCCGTTCCGGCCGGTGAACCGCGTCTGCTAGCGGTCGACAATCGCATGGTTGTCCCGGTCGGCGCTGTCGTGCGCATACAGGTGACATCGTCGGACGTCGTGCACTCCTTCTTCATGCCGGCACTGGGCCTACAGATTTACGCCATGCCCGGGCGCCTCAACGAAACCTGGACACGCGTCGAGAAGCCGGGCATCTATTACGGGCAGTGCAACCAGATCTGCGGTCTGAACCACTCCTTCATGCCGATCGCGATCGAGGCCATGGCGCAGCCTGATTTCGACGCCTGGGTGCGGGACGCTGCAACGCGATATCCGGTCGTCAGCGCCGCGACTATATCAGCGCAGGTGGCGAAATGAGCGCTACCGAACATAGGCGCGATGGCCGGTCGATTGCGGCTTGGCTGTTCACCACCGACCATAAGGCGATCGGCACGCTTTATCTCGGATTCGCGATCATGGCGGGGACGCTGGGTGGCGCGATCTCGGGCTACATGCGGCTCGAACTGGCGCAGCCGGGCATGGACTATGTCGTCAACGGCCAGTCCTGGAACGCGCTGATCACCGCGCATGGCCTGATCATGATCTTCTACATGGTGATGCCGGCGTTGATCGGCGGCTTCGGTAACTGGTTCGTCCCGCTGATGATCGGTGCGCGCGACATGGCCTTTCCGGGACTGAACAGTCTCGGCTTCTGGTTACTGCCGCTGTCCTTGATCATGCTGATTGGATCGCTGCTGGTCGGCGACGGAACGGGTACCGGCTGGAGCCTCTATCCGCCGCTGTCGGGCATAGACGGCCAGCCCGGACCGTCGGTCGACATGACGATCCTCGCGCTGCACTTGGCCGGCATTTCTTCCGTGATCAGCGCGATCAATTTCGTCACTACCATCCTCAACATGCGCGAGGATCGCTTGCCGCTGTTCGGCATGCCGCTGTTCGTGTGGTCGATCCTGATTTCGTCGCTGATGCTGCTTCTCGCCATGCCGGTGCTGGCGGCCGCGCTGGCGATGCTGCTTGCCGACCGCAATTTCGGCGGCGCCTTTTTCGATCCAGCCGGCGGCGGAGACCCGATGCTGTTCATGAACCTCTTCTGGTTCTTCGGCCATCCGGAGGTCTACATCATGATCCTGCCGGCCTTCGGCATCATCAGCCAGATCGTCTCGCGGTTCTCAGGGCGCCCGATTTTCGGTTATCCCGGCATGGTGCTGGCGATGGCATCAATTGCGGCGCTGGGTTTCATCGTCTGGGCGCACCATATGTTCACCGTCGGTGGCGGCTTCGCGCCGCGTGCCTTCTTCACGCTGGCCTCGATGGTGATCGCGGTGCCGACCGGCATCAAGGTGTTCGCCTGGATTGCCACTATGTGGGGCGGGTCGATCCGCCTCACCGTGCCGATGCTGTGGGCGCTGGGCTTCATCATCATGTTCACGGTCGGCGGCACGACGGGGATCGTGCTTGCCAATGCCGGCGCGGATCAAGTGCTGCACAACACCTACTACGTCGTCGCGCATTTCCACTATGTGCTGAGCCTCGGCGCGACCTATGCGATCTTCGCCGGCTTCTATTACTGGTTTCCGCGCATGACCGGACGCATGTTCCCGGAGTGGGTTGGACGGCTGCATTTCTGGTGCTTCTTCATCGGCACCAACGTTCTGTTTTTCCCGATGCATTTCCTCGGACTGGCAGGAATGCCACGGCGCATCGCGGATTATCCGGACGGTTTCTTGGGCTGGAATATGATTGCGTCGCTCGGCGCTGTGCTCGCGCTCGCCTCCACGCTGCTGTTCCTGGTGATGCTTGCGGTCTCGCTGCGGCGTGGCGCGCTGGCCCCGCGCGATGTGTGGGGTCCGGCTTTCACGCATGAATGGGATGACGATCCCGAGATGGCGCGTGCGCGCGGCACGGCGGGCGCGGAGGCAGGCGCGTGAGCAAGACTGTCACCGAGGTCGGCGGCACGGATGGCCGATGGCCTGTCGCGATTGCTGTCTCGCTGTTCCTGCTAGCGTGCGCCGGTCTCGCGCTCTTCCACCCGTCGCTGTTCGGCACGCTGGCAGGCAGCATCGCGGTACTCGGTCCGCTCGTGATCGCGGTGGGGCTTCTGCCATTGTTCATCGCTCTGACAGCGTGGTCGCGGGCGACGAGTGGTGAGCGTGCGAATGGTCCGCAAAACACCTTTGGCCCGAGGATCGCGATCATCGCATTAATCGCGTCCGAGGTAGCGTTCTTCGCCGCCTTGTTCGCCGCCTACCTACGATACGCGATCTATCCGGAGGTCGCGGGGTTCAGCTCATGGCCACCTACGCCGATGCGCCCCGACGACCCTTGGGGCGGCCCGCTTCTCAACACAGTGATCCTCGTCGCGTCGGGGGTCTGCGTCGCAGCGGCGCACGACTGGCTTCTGAAAGAGCGATGGCAGCTTTCGGCTATCGGGCTTACCGTGGCGATCGCGCTCGGCGGCGTGTTCGTCGGCCTTCAGCTTCGGGAATTCAGCCTCGCCTCGGTGGGATTCCGCGACGGTGTCTATCCCTCGATCTTCTTCCTTACGACTGGCTTCCACGGCCTGCACGTCGTTATCGGCATCTTGTTGCTGTCGATCGCCGCATATCGGGTGATCCGCGCGCGCTCAGCCGGCGGCGCCGGCTTCATCCCGACGGCGGCATCCTGGTACTGGCATTTTGTCGATGCGGTGTGGCTTCTGCTGTTCGCCGTCTTCTACGCCTGGGCCAGCTAGGAGCGTGCCGACGCGACGTCGACTAGCATCGGCATTGCTGAAACATATCTGGGAGCCCGCTGAGGGCGGGCCTTCGCGGTTCAAAGTTGCATAGAAGCAAACTCAAAAGCACCCAGAAGAGCTGCCTCTGGCGGAAGTGACCTTACTCCATAGTCGATCAGTTTCCTGCAGGATCAAGTAGTGTAGTGGCTCCCCTCCTCGATCATCAATCGACCAAGCATATCTCAAGCTGTAGTTGCAAAAGAATTGCGGCCGTGGTTTTGCCTAAAGGCAAGTTGCGTTTCAGGATGAGGGCCGCAATGGCAGAGCGTCATTCAATTGATCACGAACTTGCCGTAAAGGCGGTGGCGTCTTCCGTGCACGATGCCATAGCGACTCGCCATGGCTTGCGCGGCTGGAACACGAGCCAGGTGACCGGCGACGGCACCGGGCGATCCTAATGCCGAGGAGGCGGAGCAGGGGAGGTTGGCTGTTGAAGGTTGATGCGCTTGGGCGAAAGCTGACGTCGCTCAACATCAGCAAACGCCAAAAACCGCGGGGTGGGTGGCCGATCAGAGTCTTCGCAATCTCTGTCGCCACGGCATGCTCGAAAAATGCGCGCCCCAGATCCTTGGCGAACAGATCCCAGTCCGCCTCCGCGACCTGTCTTTACGCAGGTGGCTGAATCGGCATTGTGGGTTTACATCGGCAGCCAAGCCCCTAGTTTTAGAGTTTCGCGCCGCGCACCTTAGTGCGTGGATGATCGAAAACGGGACCGTGAACTCTGGCCGGTCCCTCAAAAACTCCCAAAGGATGACTGCCATGACACAGGCCAAGAATGGCGACACCGTGCGCATCAATTATACTGGACGTCTAGCCGACGGCACTCAATTCGATTCTTCCGGCAGCGAACCGCTGCAATTCAAGCTCGGTGAAGGGCAAGTGATCCCCGGCCTTGAGACCCATGTCGAGGGCATGGAGGAAGGCGCGAAAAGCACCGTCACCGTTCCCGCCGACGCCGCCTATGGCCCCCACCGCCCCGAAGCGGTCATGACCGTCGACCGCGCCAGGGTGCCGGACAACCTCAACCTCGATATCGGTACTCGATTGCAGGCCAGAACCCCCGAAGGGCGCCCCATGCAGGTGACGGTTGTCGGCGTCGACGACGCCAGCGTCAAGCTCGACGGCAATCATCCGTTGGCCGGAAAGGATCTGGTGTTCGACGTTGAACTGGTCGAGATCGTTCAGGCGGCGTAGGGTATCCATGCGGCCAGGGCCGTGGTGGCTATGATTTCGGGTGACGGACTTCCGCCGGAGGTTTCGGCGGTTTGTGCCGCCTGCCGCCCTGCTTTCCGCGCTTAGGCCATCGCCAAAACCGTGCCGACATTCGTAAGGTTCGACACTGCATCTAATCTAATGCGACAGCGCGCAAAGCTTCGGTCAAAAGCAGCCCCCCGGCTCCAGCCTCCACCCCTACCGATCCTCAATAATCCGCAGATACGCCGCCGTGACGAACAGCACGATCAGCCCGAACAGTATCCGCCGCGCGCCTTCCGGCATTTGCAGGATGGTCAGCAGCGTCGTCAGCACGGTGAGGATCAGCGCGCCGATGATGGTGCCGGTGTAGCCGCCGCGGCCGCCGAAGATCGAGGTGCCGCCGATCACCGCGGCGGCCACCGAAGGCAGCACCAGCGGCTCGGCCAGCGACAGCGACGGCGCCTTGATCAGGCCGATGTAGAGCAGGCCGGTGATGCCGGCGAGCACGCTGGAGATGACGTAGAGCGCTGTGATGACCTGCCAGTAGCGGACGCCGGACAGGCGCGCTGCGCCTTCATTGTCGCCGACTGCGTAAAGCAGGCGGCCAAAGCCGGTGCGGTTCAAGGTGAAGACGATGAGGACGGCGATGGGCACGAACAGCAGCAGCGCGTTGGGCACGCCATAGGTGAGGCCAGTGCCCAACCAGGCCAGGAAGGGCGGAATCTTGGCGCCCGAAGCGATGACGGTGCGCTGATAGACCTGCAGGCAGCCGGTGCCGATCAGGCTGGTGCCAAGCGTCATGATCAGCGGGTGCACGCGAAACACGCCGACGCCGATGCCGTTGACCAGGCCGATCAGCACCGCCGGCACCAAGGCGATCAGGATCGCCACCGCCGGGTCATGGTTGACGACCTGCGTCGCCATGATGAAGGCGCTCATCGTCGCCACGGTTCCGACCGACAGATCGATGCCGCCGGTCAACATGGTCATGGTCTGGCATCCGGCCAGAATTGCCAGCGGGATGGCGAATTTGACGGTGTTGGCGAGCCACCGCTCGTTGACGATGCCGGGGCGCAGGATCTGCAGGACCACCACCAGGATGACCAGCAGGATGATCAGCGGGATCAGCGGCCGGTCGGCCATGAAGCGTTTCAGGCGGCGGCCGAAGGGGACGGGTTGGATCGCGGTTGTGCTCATGGGGTTGCTCGCGATTGGGGTGGCGCGATGCCAGGAGAGGATGGCGTTCTACGGCGCCCCCCTCTGTCCTGCCGGACATCTCCCCCACGGGTGGGGAGATTGGCAGCTTCGGCGCCTCGCTCATTCTTGCAACGTCGACAATTGGCGAAAGCCGTCGCGCCGTCCGATCTCCCCCCAAGTGGGGGAGATGTCCGGCAGGACAGAGGGGGGCGCCGTGGATCGCCGACTCCGTAAACCAGCCTTACGCCATTGCTCATCATTGCCGCCCCCTCATGGTAATAAACGCGCCGAACATGACGACGGCGACCATGATCGCGCCCTCGATGATTGCGGTGACGTTGGGATCGATGGCCAAGAGCGTCAGGTCGGTGCGCACCAGCCGCAGCACGAAGACGGCGACGATCGGGCCGAGCAGGCCGCCCTTGCCGCCGCCAAGCGCTACGCCGCCGAGCACCACCGCCGCCACGCTGGCCAGAAGATAGGGGCCGGGAATAGGGGCGCCGATGCCTGTGCTCATGGTCAGCGCCAGCCCGCCCATGGCAGCGAAAAGCCCCGACAGGGCATAGGCGATAATTTTGGTGCGCGCGACCGGCACGCCGCTGCGAAATGCGGCGAGCTCGCTGCTGCCGATGGCGTAGATCGACAGGCCGAGTTTTGAGCGCTTGAGTGGTATCCAGATGATGCACAGGCAGACGACCAGAAGCACCAGCGCCTTCGGTATCCAGGCAGAGATTTCTGGCAAGCCCGGGATCGCGACGGTGCCGACGATGGTCGCCCGCAGCCATTCGGCGACCGCGCCGCCGGGCGCGCCGAGCACCAGCAGCGCCGCGCCCTGCAGGACGAACAGGGTGGCCAGCGTGACGACGATATCGGGCACGCGGGTGACGACGATCAGCATGCCGTTGACGGCGCCTAGGACCAGTCCCATGGCCAGCACGAACGGCACGACGAAAAACGCGTATTCCTCGCTGGCGCCGTCCATCATCGAGGCGGCGGTGACGCTGGTCAGCGCCATCATGGCGCCGACGGAAAGGTCGATGCCGCCGGCGATGACGACAATCGTCTGGGCGGCCACGGCAAAGGCGTAAGGCAGCACCGCGCGCACCAGCGAGCCGAAATCGCCACTGCCATAGCCCGGCTGGATGAGCCTGGTGATCACCAACAGGACCACGAACAGGACGAGCAGGCCGGCGACCCAGCCCTGACGACGGACGAGGCGGGTCAAGGTTTCGCCACCGGGCTCGAGTGGATATCGGCAAGAATGCCGACGTCCACCTTGGCGCCGCGCGGCAAGCCGTAAGCGGCGCGCATCAGTGCCGGCTCGTCGGCGAGTTCGACGGGGAAGACATCGACGACGCGTCCCCCAAAGATGACGATGACGCGATCGCAGACACGCTGCACCTCCTCGAGTTCGGATGTATAGAACAGCACCGACTTGCCCTGGTCGGCGAGTTCGCGCAGCAGCTTGTAAATCTCCTGCTTGGTGCCGACATCGATGCCGCGCGTCGGGTCGAAGCAGAGGATGGTCTGTGCCTCAGCGGCGATCCAGCGGGCGATCGTCACCTTCTGCTGGTTGCCGCCGGACAGCCGCTGCACCTCGCGCTGGGCGCGGGTGTCGATCTGCAGACGCTCGATCGCGCTGACGATCCTTGAGCGTTCCTGCGCCATGTTGATCGGCCCCCAGTTGCGCAAGGCGGCGCTGAACGGGAGCGCGATGTTTTCGCGCACCGAGCGCTGCATGGTCAGCGCTTCGGTGCGGTCGCCGGGCACATAGGCGATGCCGGCGCGGATCGCATCGGCCGGATGCGCGAATTTCACCGGCTGCCCGTCCACCTCGATCGTGCCGCCGGACGGGCGGATCGAGCCGGCGAGCGCGGCGAACAGCTCGTCCTGGCCTTGGCCCTCGAGCGCGACGACGCCAGCGACCTCGCCATTCGCCAGGTCGAACGAGACGTCGTTGAGCTTGGTGCCGACACGAAGGTTCGCCACGCCGAGGCGCGCGCGGCTATTCCCAGGCGAAGCGGCCTGGCTCGCCTGGCGCGCCGTCACGCGCGTCTTCTCGACCTTGGCGCCGAGCATCATCTCGACGATGCGCTCCTCGACGCCCGGCTCGATGTCGACGACGCCGACGGTCTCGCCGTCGCGAAGCACGGTGGCACGGTCGCAAAGCGCCGATATCTCGACAAAGCGGTGGGAAATGAAGATCACAGAACGGCCGCTGTCGCCCTGGCGGCGAACGACCTCAAGCACCTTTTCGGCAAGGTTAGCCGGCAATGCTGCGGTCATCTCGTCGAGCAGCAAAACGTCGGGCTCGACCGCCAGCGCGCGCGCCAGATCGAGCACGCGCAGCACGGCAAGCGGGATGTCGCGCGCGGTGTCGCGTATGTCGAGGTCGGGAATGCCGAGTTCGCGCACCCAGGCGCGGAACGGCTCGACCGGCGTGTCGGTCAGGCGAAGGTTGGAGGCGACGTCGAGATCGGGGATGAGCGATGGTTCCTGGTAGACCGGAAGCAGGCCGGCGCGGCGCGCATCGGCAGGCGAGCGCACGTCGTGCGTCTCGCCGCGGATCAGGATATGCCCGGCATCGGCGCGGATGGCGCCGGTCAGGATTTTGACCAGCGTCGATTTGCCGGCGCCATTGGCGCCCATCAGGGCGTGAACCTCGCCCGGCAGGACCGACAGCGACGCGTTGCGCAACGCCACCACGGCGCCGTAGGTTTTTACAACGCCGGTGGCGTCCAGGAGCGGGTTGGTGGTCAAAATCGCGTTGCTCTCGTTCAAAGTTGTCTAAAACGGCGATCTTGCCTTCTCCCCTTGTGGGAGAAGGTGGCCTCGCGAAGCGAGGTCGGATGAGGGGTGTTCCAGGGAACACCAACGTCTCATTCGTCCAACACCCCTCATCCGTCTCGGCGCTGCGCGCCGATCCACCTTCTCCCACAAGGCGAGAAGGAGGAAGCGCGGCAGCGATCATTACTCGCCCGGGCCCTTGCAGGCGATGATCTGCTCCTTGGTGTAGGTGGTCCACTCCGGGATGGAGATCGAGACCGGCCATTCCGGGCTCAGCGACGGATCGGCTACGCTCTTCAGCTTGGCCTTGCCCTCTTCGGTGGCGTTCTCCCACAGCTGCGGCTCGACCAGCACGGTCTGCTCCGCCGGCTTCTTGCCGTTCAGGATCTGCAGGGCCAGCGTCACGCCGGCACCGCCGATTGAACCAGGATTGGTCACCGCCGCGCCGACGAGGCCTTCGACCGAGTTCAACTGGCCGACGAAGCCGGCATTGTCGGCGCCGACCACCGGCACCAGCGGCGTCTGCGACTCGACCAGCGCGTCGACGATCACATTGTCGATGCCTGAGGTCCAGATGCCGTTGAACGGCGATCCGGTGGCGATGAAATCGAGGATCTGCTGCTTGCCCTGGTCCTGCTGCCAGCCGGTGAAGACCTCATGCACGACCTTGACGTTGGGGAATTCGGCGAGCGCCTTCTTGAAACCCTTGTCGCGGTCGCTGTCGGCCGAGGCGCCGGCGGCACCACGCATATAGACGACGTCGCCCTTGCCGCCGATCTGCTGGAACAGCCATTTGGCGCCGAGATAGGCGTACTGTTCCTGGTTGTTGGAGATGATGTAGGCCGAAGGCTCGGTGACCGCCTGGTCGACGGCGACGACGACGATGCCGGCCTTGGTGGCTTCCTCGAGCGCTGACTTGATGCCGGCGGGATCGGCCGGGTTGACGACGATAGCGTTGACCTTGGCGCTGATCAGGTTGCGGATGTCCTCGAGCTGGCCGGCGGCGTCGGTGTTGCGATGGGCGATGTTGAGCTTGGTGACCTCGCCGGAGGCGAGCGCCTGCGCCTTGATGGCGCAGATCATCTCCTCGCGCCAGCCATTGCCCTGCACCGTGTTGGAGACGCCGATCGTGTATTTGGCTTCTGCAGACGAGACGCCCACCGAAGCCAGAAACGCCGCGCCGGCGAGCAGCGAGACCATCGCCAGATATTTTTTCATTTCAGTCTTCCTCCACCTTGTTTTCAGTTCAGTTCGAAAAGGGGCCTCATTTCACGAAGGGGCGCAGCACGTCGCGGGCGAGTAGAAAGCCGCGCTTGATCTCGTCGTCGCTTCCTTCAAAGCGCCGGTCCTCGTGTTCGATGATGATGGCTCCGTCGTAGCCGACGCGATAGAGGCCGGAGAAGATCACATTCCAGTCGACATCGCCAAGCCCCGGCATGCGCGGCACCTGCCAGCCCATGCCGGCCGAGAGGATGCCGCGCTCGTAAAGCCCATCATGATCGATCATCAGGTCCTTGGCATGGACATGCAGCATGTACGGGCCGAACTCTTTGATGAAGCGGGCCTGGTCGATCATCTGCCAGACCAGATGCGACGGGTCGAAATTCATGCCGACGTCGCCGCCCCAGGCATCGAGGATGCGGCGCCAGATATAGGGCGAATAGGCGATGTTGTGGCCGCCCGGCCATTCGTCGTAGCTGAAGATCATCGGGCAGTTCTCAAAAGCCAGCTTGACGCCGTTGTCGCGCGCATGGGCGATGATATCGGGCCACAGTTTGAGTGCCTCTTGCCAGTTGGCGTCGATGGTTTTTGAGGCGTCGCCGCCGCAGAAGGTGTTGACGACAGGCAGGCCCATATGGCTCGCCAGCACGATCACCTTCTTCAAATGATCGACGACGACCTTGCGGTGGGCGGCATCGGGATGCAGCGGATTGGGATAAAAGCCGAGGCCGGAGATCGACAGGTTCTCTTCCGCCAGTGCGGCGGCGATTTCCTTGGCCTGCGAGGCCGAGGTCGAGGCGGCGTCGATATGGCTGGTGCCGGCATAGCGCCGGGCTGCGCCTGAGGATTTCGGCCAGCAGGCGATCTCCAGCGCCTCGAAGCCGGCAGAACTTGCCCAGTCGGCGACCTCGCCAAGCGGGGTGTCGGCAAACGGTGCGGTGAGCAATCCGAGCTTCATGTGGCCCTCCCGTGGTTCACGACCGGCCTACTATGCCGATTGTGCAGGCCGCTTCAACCGTGTCGCCGCCGGCAATGCGCAAACCTGTCTGACGAATGCCACCGGATCGTCGCAGAGCCGGCCATCGTGAACGGCTGTGACAGCCGTGCGGAACGGCTGGATTTAGTTAGGCGTCTGACAACAACAGGACTTCCCTTGGCTGGGCACCAGCCCACTCCCGCAACGACCTGATTTTGCTCTTGTGGGGCGATTTCGGTCGAGCTAATGATGTGTCGGGCTTAGGGGTTTGAAGTGACTGACATCATCACATTCGTGGTTGCTGGCGCGTGGGCGGCAGTTGGATTTGGCGTGATCTGGTACGTCAGAACGAGACCGCCTATCCCTGAAGGTCACGAGGACCCCGATCTGCGGGAATGGCTTGATGGCCAGGTTTAAGCCCCAAGCTCAAAAGCCCGCCAGAGCGCGTTCGGGGTGCCGGTACAGCTATCTTCTTGATTTTACTGAGGTAAAAATCCGCTGGTGGAGCTGAGGAGGATCGAACTCCTGACCTCGTCATTGCGAACGACGCGCTCTCCCAGCTGAGCTACAGCCCCGTCCAGCGGAATGGGCGCATTTATCGGGCGCGGCGGTTTCCTGTCAAGACGGCGTTTTGCCCAAAAGCCGGGCGGCCAGCCACCGGCCTGCCGTGCCGCGAAGCTGGCTCTTGCCGCCTCCGCCTGCAATGGCTACATGTCGGCAACAATCGGAGACCGGCATGATAGCCCTCATTCAGACCATTGTCCTGGCGCTTGACATTTATTGGTGGATCATCATCGCTTCGGCGATTTTCTCCTGGCTCTACGCCTTCAACGTCGTCAACTCGCGCAACCAGTTCGTCGATAGCGTCAGCAACATGCTGTTCCGGCTGACCGAGCCGGCGCTGCGGCCGATCCGTCGCTTCCTGCCCGATCTCGGCGGCATCGATATTTCGCCGATCATCCTGCTTTTGATCCTGTTCTTCCTGCGGCAGTTCCTGCTCACCACGGTGGCGCCGCTGGTCGTCTGACGGCGGTTCCATGACCGGGCCGTTTCGCCCGCGTAACGACGGCGTCGACCTGTTCGTCCGGCTGACGCCGAAAGCGGCGATGGACAGGCTCGAAGGCATCGAGATTTCGGCAGACGGGCGAAGCCATCTGAAGGCGCGCGTCCGTGCCGTGCCGGAAAACGGCGCCGCCAACCAGGCGCTCGAACGGCTGGTCGCCAAGGCGCTGGGCGTGCCGCGATCGGCCGTCTCGGTCATCGCGGGCGGCACGGCGCGGCTGAAGACGCTGCGCATATCAGGCGATCCGGCGGCGCTGGCGAGATGCGTCGAGGCGCTGGGCAGCGCTTGAACCTGCCCCTCTTTGCCAAGACTTGCCATCTCCCCCACAGGGACAGGGCTATCGCAGGTGGAAAGCCGAGGCTTTCGCTCTACGATGTACCCCCACCCCTAACCCTCCCCACAAGGGGGAGGGAGACTTCCGCTGGCGCTGACCTCGGGCAAATTGGCTGCTTTCGGCGGAAGTAAGGGCGCGCGGCAGCGTTCCCTCCCTTGTGGGGAGGGTTAGGGTGGGGGTCCACCTTCGCAAGAATCCACCTGCGATTGCCCTGTCCACGAGGGACAAGATTGGCGCTTCGGCCTTCAGACCAGCCCGCGCTTGGCCATCATCGCTTCGGGCGACGGCATCTTGCCGCGGAAGGCGGTGTAGAGCTCTTCCGGGTCCTTGGAACCGCCGGCGGCATAGATGTTTTTCCTGAGCCGCTCGGCCAGCGCCGGATTGAACAGGTCGCCCGTCTCCTCGAAGGCGGCGAAGGCGTCGGCGTCGAGGACCTCCGACCACATGTAGGAATAGTAGCCGGCCGAATAGCCGTCGCCGGCAAAGATGTGGCCGAAATGCGGGGTGCGGTGGCGCATGGCGATGGTGTCGGGCATGTTGAGCCTCTCGAGCGTTTCGGCTTCGAAACGAAGCGGCTCGTCCGGCGCGTCCGGCCGCGCGTGGTAGGCCATGTCGATCAAGGCCGAGGCGGTGAACTCGACCGTGGCGAAGCCGGCGCCGAAGGTGCGCGCCGCCAGCATCTTGTCGACCAGCGCCTTCGGCATCGGTTTGCCGGTCTTCACGTGCAGCGCATGCTTTTCCAGCACCGCTGGCACCGTCAGCCAGTGCTCGTAGAGTTGCGAGGGCAGTTCGACGAAATCGCGGCTGACCGAGGTGCCCGCGACCGACGGCCAGGTGACCTCGGTCAGCATGCCATGCAGGGCATGACCGAATTCGTGGAACAGGGTTTTGGCCTCATCGACCGACAAAAGCGCTGTCTCGCCCTCCGGCGGCTTGGCGAAATTCATGATGTTGTAGATGACCGGCCTGGAGCCATCGCCAAGCTTGTAGCCGGATTTCAGCGCGCTCATCCAGGCGCCGGAGCGCTTTGAGGGCCGCGCGAAATAGTCGGCCAGGAACAGCCCGCGCTCGCTGCCGTCGGCATTCCTGACGATGAAAACGCGCGCGTCCGGATGCCAGGTGGCAATGCCTTGCTTCTCCTCGAAGCTGATGCCGAACAATTTTGTCGCCACGTCGAAACAGGCGTCGATGATGCGGTCGAGCTGCAGATAGGGCTTCAGCTCGGCCTCGTCGAAGGCAAACTTCTCGGCGCGCAGCTTCTCCTGATAGAAGCGCCAGTCCCAGGCGGCGAATTCTTCGTTGCTGCCGGCCTCGGCCGCCAGCCGCTGCAATTCGATCTGATCGCTTGCGGCCTTTTCCACCGCCTTTTTCCAGACCGGGTCGAGCAGCGTATGCACCGCCTCGGGCGTCTTTGCCATGGTGTCGTCGAGCTTCAGCGCGGCGTAGGAAGCGTAGCCGAGCAGCTTCGCCTTTTCGGCACGCAGACGCAGCATATCGCGCACCACGGTGGTGTTGTCGGTGGCGCCACCGTTCTGGCCGCGCATGGTGAAGGCGCGGAAGGCGATCTCGCGCAGGTCGCGGCGTTCGGAGAAGGTCGAGAACGGCTCGTAGATCGAGCGCGACAGGGTGACGGCATAGCGGCCCTTCTGGCCGCGCATCTCGGCGGCCTCCGCCATCGCACTTTTCAGGAATTCCGGCAGGCCGGCAAGGTCGGCCTCATCGAGGAACAGCGCCCAGTCGCGCTCGTCGGCAAGCAGGTTCTGGCCGAAATTCGTGCCGAGCGACGACAGCTCCTCATTGATCGCCGCCAGCCGTTTCTTGCCCTCGGCGTCGAGCCTGGCGCCGGAACGGACGAAATTCTTCCAGGTCTTTTCCAGCACCCGCAGCGTTTCGGCATCGAGCTTCAGGGAGTCGCGGCGCTGGTAGAGATCGTCGATGCGGGCAAACAGCCTCTCGTTCATCGAGATCGCCGAGAAATGCCGCGACATCTTTGGCGAGATCTCGCGCTCCAGCGCCTGGATCGCCTCGTTGGTGTGGGCGCCGGCCCGGCACCAGAAGATCGACGAGACATGGTCGAGCGCCTCGCCGCCAAGCTCGAGCGCTGCAAGCGTATTCTCGATGGTCGGGGTCTCGGCATTGCCTGATATCGCCTCGATCTCGGCCTCATGCGCCGCCAATGCCGCATCGAAAACCCCGGAAAAATCGCCGTCGCCGATGCGGGTGAAATCGGGCAGACCGAGCGGCCCTTGCCAGGTGGTGAGCGGATGGGCGGCGAGGTCGACGGCGGACGGCATGGGCATTCTTCCGTTAAGTGAGGGGCTTTCGCTAAGTGAGGGGCTTTCGCTGCGTGGCGGGATGAGGCGGATCGTCACCGATGTAAGGCGCCGGCTTGCCGCACGCAATATCGCGGCTGGTCAGTAGCTATCGCAGTTTTCGGCGATCGCCGCCTGCGAGCTGGCAGTGATGCGGTTGTCGGCGATCGCGAAGGTTTCCTGCATCAGCACGTCGTTGTTGGGGAAATCATAGCAGGCGATCACCGTGGTGACGCCGCCTTCGGTCTTCTCGATCCGATGCCGGATTTCAGCCCCGGCGACGGCGCCCTCCCAGTCGTCGATGGAGGCGATGAACTCCTGCTTGGTCTGCACGACGCCGAGATCGTCGAGTTTTATCCGGACGTCGTCGGCAAGCAGATCCGACAGTTCCGTGCGATCGGCGACCAGCAGCGCCGCATACCAGCGGCTGATGAGCGCGCCGTCGTCGGCGCCGGCGGACATGACTGAAAACAGCAGCGCCGCTGCGGCCAAAGCGATCGAACGGCATGCCATGCAACCCTCCTACGTCATCTCCGGCCGCTCGAAGTCGCCGGTGTCCTTGTTCATCACCCAGAGTTCGCCGGTCGAGATGTCGAACCAGGCGCCGTGCAGCGACAGCCGTCCCTTGCCTTCCAGGATCGAGACGCAGGGAAAGGTCCTGAGATTGGCGATCGAATAGCGGATCGAAATGCGCTCGAGCGCGGTCTGGCGCTCGGTCGCCGTCATGAAGGTGCTGGACGAAACGGTCTCGGCCGCCGGCGCAATCAGGCTCATCCACTTGCCGATGAAGTCGCCGGGCGACAAGGGCGCTGCGGTACTGTCGAGTGCTGCGCGGATGCCGCCGCAGCGGCCATGGCCCATCACCACGATGTTCTTGACCTTGAGGCTCTGCACGGCGAACTCGAGCGCGGCCGAGGTCGAGTGGAACTGGTCGTCGGGCGCATAGGGCGGCACCAGATTGCCGACATTGCGCAGCACGAAGAGTTCGCCGGGACCAGCGTCGAAGATCGCCTCGGGAGCCGCGCGGGAGTCGCAGCAAGCAATGATCATCGTTTCGGGGGCCTGGCCCTCGCGAGCAAGCGAGCGATAGCGTCCGCTTTCGGCGAGATAGCGGCCACTCATGAAATTGCGGTAGCCGGTGAGCAGATGGTCTGGGAGATGAGGCATTGGCGGCGTCTGGAGCCTTTCCGGGTTAGGCGGCAGCTCTGTAGGTCAGGAAGGCTCTAGCGGCAAAAGCCGGTCGCGAGCAATGCCGAATCGCGAAGGACGTGGTTGCCATTCGCCAATGCGATTGCCTCGCCGATAGATGGGCCGAGGAGATTCACGCCCAAATGGCGACAGGGATACCAAAACGGTCGGCGAGCGGCGGATCCGGAAACGGCCTTGCCTCGCCGCTGGCGATGCGACCGGCGATCAGCATCATCGCTGCGGCATCGAGAAAGTCGTCGGCAGCGGCGCCTCGCGGCGGCGTCCGGTCGAGAAAGCCCCTGAAATAACCGTGCCGGCAAAGCAGCGCCTTGCGTTCCGCCATGCCGGCCGGGTTGACGGCGCCCTTGATCTTCTTCGGCAGGCGCATCGCCTGGTCGTCGTTCAGCCGGCAGAAAGCGACTTCCGGATGCGATTCGAAGACGCGGCGGCGCAGTTCGGGACGCGCGATCAGAACCGCATCGACCTCGCGGATCTTGGCAAAGATGCCAAAAGCCTGGATCGAGACGCCGCGCGGCGGATTGGAGGTCGCCTTGGCCACTTCGCTTGCCTGGCGATGCGCGGCATGCCAGGCCTCGATCGTAGTGAAGCCGTCCGTATGCGCATAAAGCGCCGCACGCGAGGGGATGGCGAAGACACTCGATTGCCTGTTGCCAAGCAGCGGCCGCACCAGAGCTTCGGGCCCGCGGCCGCCCTTTTGCGAAACATCGGGCAGGCCGATCGGCATGTCGACGGCGACTGTCGCCTCGGCGGGCAATGCGTCGAGCAGTGCTGCGAAGCTTGGAAAAACGGCTACCGAGGGGGCTGCGCCCGGGTTACGAGGTGTCGAACCGGGATCGCGGCGAACGGCGATCCAGCCGGCCTTGCAGCCGTCGACGCCGACAACGGTCACGCTCTTTTGTCCCGCCCCGGATGCAGGAGATGGCGAAGCTGCACCATGGCCATCGGGTGCGACAGGCTCTGTGCATCGGTTTCGAGCTGCAATTCGTCGCCGCCGCGCTTGGCGGTGCGCGCCAGGATCTCGTAGACCGCCGTCGTGGTCGACTGCAGTGCCTTGATCGCCGGCTGGCCGGACAGGATGCGCGCCAGATAGACGGCCGCCGTCAGGTCGCCGAGGCCATTGGGCGGCTTGTCGATGAGGCGATGCTCGGCGAGCAGCGCCTGGTTGCCGTTGAGCAGCAGATTGCCGGTACCGCCGGCCATCATCGCCGGCGCCGACGTGACCAGCATGGTCGACGGCTCGGCCTGAAGGGCGGCCGCCATCACCGCTTGGAGGTCGGGCAGCGGCGCTCCCGCCATCCACTCCAGCTCGTAGCGGTTGGGCGTGGCGATGTCGGCGATCGGCATCAGCCGGTCACGCATCGCGATGGCGGTCGTCTCCGGCACATAGAGCCCGCCCGAATCGCCCATCACCGGGTCGCAGATATAGACGGCGTCCGGCGTCTTCGCCTTGACCGCGCCGACCAGCGAGGCGACGGCGTCGGCCTGGCCGCCTTCGCCGAGATAGCCGGACAGCACCGCGCCGACCTCGCCGAGCCATGGCGCGCGCTCGAGATCGGCCATCAGCGCCCTGAATTGATCGAGCGGCGGCACGATGCGCGTCGCCCGTCCATGGCCCGGATGCCAGGGCAGGATGACGGTCGGCACCGCCCACACCGGAAAGCCCAGCGTCTCCAACGCAAAGACCGCGGCGCGGTTGCCGACCGAGCCGCGCGCGACATGGCTGGAAATGACGATGACCGCGCGCGGCGCGTCGGATTCTTCGGTGCTCACGAGGTTCCTAACCCTGGATGATGAAAAGCACGAGCCAGATCAACAGGCCAATGCCGACAATGAGCCCCAGCGCCCGGCCGATGCGCGTGCCCCAATATTCGATCGGGTCCGCCCGGTCGGCGTCTGCAGCAGTGACGTGATCGCGCGCGCCCTTGGCCGTCCGCGCAACGGACGAGGCCGGGTCGGTTTCACTTGCCACGCGCTCGATGATGCGGCGCGATTCGTCGTCGCTGTCCTGGCGTCCCGCCATGGCTATGCCCTGTTTTCGCAGCGACTTTAACCTGTTCGCCCGGTCAATCACAGGGCCTGAGAGTGAATGCCAAAGCACCAGCAGCGCCCCAGGTTGAGGTCATGTTCTTGCGCGCGGATTGTGGTAATGCTTCGCCCGTCAGTCTTGTTGAGGGATTTTCCATGCCTGCCCTTTCCTCCCCTTTCGTCTTCCGCAACCTGCCAGCCTTGCTGATGATGGCGATCGTGCTGCCGCTGCTGGCCGGCTGCGGCTACAACACAATTCCGACGGCGGAGGAAAACGCCAAGGCCGCATGGAGCCAGGTGCTGAACCAGTACCAGCGCCGCGCCGATCTCATTCCCAACCTGGTCGAGACGGTCAAGGGCTATGCGGCGCATGAGAAGGAGACGCTCGATGCCGTGGTCGAGGCGCGCGCGAAGGCGACGCAAGTGACGGTGACGCCCGAGACGCTGAGCGATCCGGAAGCGGTCAAGAGATTCCAGGATAGTCAAGCCGGCCTGACCAGCGCGCTGTCGCGGTTGCTGGCAGTGGTGGAGAATTATCCCGACCTCAAGGCCAACCAGAATTTTCTGGCGCTGCAGGCGCAGCTCGAAGGCACCGAGAACCGCATCTCGGTCGCCCGCCGCGACTATATCGAGGCGGTGCGGGAGTACAATCTGACGCTGAGGACCTTCCCGTCGGTGATTTGGGCGACCCTGTGGTTCCGCGACAATCAGCCATTCGCCAATTTCACCATCGAGGAAGACAAGATGCAGACGCCGAAGGTCGATTTCGGCACGCAGCAGGGTGAGTGATCGGCGCTTGGCGAGCGCAGTTCCATTGGCCTTGTACTCCGTCCCACCCCCCTCTGTCCTGCCGGACAGTCCGGCAGGACAGAGGGGGGTGGGACGGAACGCCAGCCTTGCATTCCTGCCGGTTGCTCTAGCCCTTCTCTACTTAGCCCTCTTCCTCCCCCTCGCCACCCTTGCCGCCGAATTGCCTGCCCTGACCGGGCGGGTCGTCGACAATGCCGGCATCATCGATGCCGCAACCGAAGCGGCGCTGACCCGCAAGCTTGCGGATTTCGAGGCCGAGAGCTCTGACCAGATCGTCGTCGCGACGCTTCCTGGCCTCGACGGCGAGGAAATCGAGCCCTACGCCAACCGGCTGTTCCGCGCCTGGAAGCTCGGCCAGGCCGGCGAGGACAATGGCGTGCTTTTGCTGGTCGCCAAAGACGACCGCAAGATGCGCATCGAGGTCGGCTACGGGCTGGAAGGCACGCTGACCGACCTGCACACCAGGCTGATCATCGAAAACGACATGGTGCCGGCCTTCCGCGCCGGCGATTTCTCCGGCGGCATAATGAAGGCCGTCGACGACATGGTCATGGTGCTGGAAGGCAATCCGGAAGAGCTGGAAGCGCGCGGGACCCGCAACCAGCAGCCGCCATTCAACACCGACGATCTGTTCTTTGCGATCTTCATAAGCATCTGGGCGATCATCTTCTTCGGCAGCATCGCCGCCTCGATCCTGCCGCCGATCTTCGGCCGGAAACTCGGCCCCGGTCGCTATCGCTGGCTGGGCATGACCTTCGAGCCGGGCCGGCAATCTTCTGGCGGCTGGTCGTCCGGCGGGGGAGGCTGGTCGTCGGGCGGAGGAGGCTCAGGCGGTGGCGGGTTTTCGGGCGGCGGCGGCTCGTCCGGTGGCGGCGGATCTTCAGGAAGCTGGTGAGACACGACATGGCAACTCGACCGATCAGCCGCGAGGACCATGACCGCATCGCCAAAGCGATCCGCGTTGCCGAATCGAAGACCGACGGCGAAATCTACTGCGTGGTCGCCTATGCCAGCGACGGCTATTTCTTTCCGGCGGCCTTCATGGCGACGCTGGCGATGCTCGTCGTCAGCCTCGCCGTCAGCTACGGGCTGGAAGCGTGGTGGCTGTCGATCCGCTTGCCGCATTTCGTCATCGCCCAGCTTCTGGCGATGGCCTCGGTGCTTGTGCTGTTGTGGGCGCTGCCCGGCTTGCGCATCCACCTGGTGCCGAGACGGCTGCGTTACCAGGCCGCGCACGCCAATGCGATAAAGCAGTTCCTCGCCCGCAACGTCCACCGCACCACGGCGCGCACCGGCGTGCTGGTCTTCGTTTCGATTGCCGAGCACTACGCCGAAGTGATCGCCGACAGCGGCATCGACAGCCGCGTCGGCCAGCATGTTTGGGACGGCGTCGTCCGCGACCTTACCGCGCATGCCCGCGACGATCGTCTCGCCGACGGCTTCATCAAGGCGATCGAAGCGACGGCTGCGGTGCTGGCCGAGCATTTCCCGGTTTCTTCCGGCGACAGCAACGAGCTCGACGATCATCTGGTCGAAATCTGAGTCGCTACGAACGGTTTTTTCAGCACTCAACGGCACGTCTATCGTCTGTGCGAAAGCTTGGGAGCCGCTGACCGGACTCTTGCATTCGGGCGATGCGGGTTTATGGTTAACCAATCATGAAGACGCTGAGCATCGACATCAGGAAAGCCGAGCCGCGCGACGCAAGCGCCATCGCCGACGTGCACCTGCTGGCCTGGCGCGGCGCCTACTCCGGCATCATCCCGCATCGCACGCTGACATCGATGATCAACCGCCGCGGCGCCGACTGGTGGGCGAACGCCATCCGCCGCGCCGCCACCGTCCTGGTTGTCGAGATCGGCGGCAAGGTCGCCGGCTACGCCACGATCGGCAAGAACCGCGCCCGCGAGCTCAAGCAGCAGGGCGAGATCTACGAACTCTACGTGCGCCCGGAATATCAGGGCATCGGGCTCGGCAGCCGGCTATTCTCGGCAGCACGGGCGCGACTGGCAGACCACGGGCTGAAAGGCATGGTGGTGTGGGCGCTGGAGGACAACCAGAACGCGCTCACCTTCTATGCCGGCGCCGGCGGCCGCGACGTCGCCGAGGGAGTCGAGGTTTTCGAGCAGAAGGCTCTGAAGAAGGTCGCCTTCGTCTGGGAATGACGGCTCGACACGCCTCTCGCCAGCACCCTCAGCCGATTTCAGTACCATTCGCCGCATTGCACCATGCGCCGCTGCCCGCTATCGGTTTCCAATCGAAAGAGGGACAAAAGCCATGCGTATCGAAGCCATCGCCATCGGAAAGAACCCGCCGGAGGACATCAACGTCATCATCGAGGTGCCGATCGGCGGCGAGCCGATCAAGTACGAGATGGACAAGGAGGCCGGCACGCTGTTCGTCGACCGCTTCCTGCACACCTCGATGCGCTACCCCGGCAATTACGGCTTCGTGCCGCACACGCTGTCGGGTGACGGCGACCCGATCGACGTGCTGGTCTGCAACACGCGCGCGCTGGTGCCGGGCTGCGTCATCAATGTGCGGCCGATCGGCGTGCTGGTGATGGAGGACAATTCCGGCCTGGACGAAAAGATCATTGCGGTGCCGTCGCCCAAGCTGACGCTGCGCTACGAGAACGTCACCGAATACACGCACCTGCCCGACATCACCCGCCAGCAGGTGCAGCACTTCTTCGAGCACTACAAGGATCTCGAACCCGGCAAATGGGTCAAGATCGAGGGCTGGCATGACGCCGCCTACGCCAAGAAGATGATCGTCGAGGCGATCGAACGGGCCAAGGCAAGCAAGTAGCCGAACGCCTGAAGTTGCGAGCAAACTGCTGGCGTAGCGCCGCCCCCTTCCGCCTGCCGGCACCTTCTCCCCGTGAACGGGGAGAAGCCCGCTGACCTCGACCTTGGCGCCCATTCAGCAACGCTGGTAATTGGCGAAACCATTTATTGGCTGCGTCTTTCTCCCCGTCACTATACGGGGAGAAATGCCCGGCAGGGCAATGAGGGGCAGCGCTGACCGACGTTACTTTTCAATGCCACGCGCTCCTAATTATCGACGCGGCCGAAAGCGGGCGCGTTGCCGATAACCACGCGCTTGTCCTTGCCGCAGGCAAAGGTCCGCGCCTTCTCGTCGGCGAGCTTGCGGGCCTGGTCGTTGGCGCCGGGGTTGCCGGTGGCCAGCACCAGGCCGACGGTGCAGCCTTCATAGGTCTCCGGTTGGCCGACCTTGGCGACGATCAGCACGTCGGTCGGCTTGTTCTCCACCTCGGGATTGCTGATCGAGCGCCGATGGATGACCGCAAACGGGACGGCGCGATCGCCGTTCGTCTCGATGCGCCACTCGAGTTTGGATGCAGCCGTGTTAAAGGCGACAAAACTTTCCCAGACTGCGGTCATGTCGCTGGGCGGAAAACCATAAAACAGCGATTCGCGGGCGTCGTCGTAGGCGATCAGCACCGGGTAGCCGCGATAGCCCGAACAGGCGAGACTGGCCCAGTCGCCGTCGCCTTCCTCCGCTTGCGCGTAGGTCACGCAGTCCTTCTTCCAGTCGAGATCGGTGTAGGCGCTGGAAATGTCGCCGGCCCGGGCAGGCTGGCAGAGGCCGGCAAGGGCAAGCGGGATCAGCAAAAGAGCACGCATCGCGGGCTACTCCGTTTCGGGGCTGCCGCACGGTATCGTTAATCGCTATTTCTTCAAGCTCGCTTCGATCAGCAGGTCGGCATTGCGGGCCACAGACTTCGCCGGTCCGCCGGCCCCGAACAACTGGCCGCTGATATAGGCGCCTTCGATCAGAAGCAGCAGCCCGTCGCCTAGCGTATCGGCGTCGCCGGCACCCATCGCCTCCGCCATGGCGCGCAGGCGTCGGCGCAATTCCTGCTTGTTGGCCTCACTCACCACCCGGGCCGGGTGGCCACGTTCGGGATATTCGACGGCCGCATTGGTCATGCCGCAGCCGCGATAGTCGGGTTTTTGCGTGCGTTTGCCGATGCGGGTCAGGAAGGCGGCGATCTGCGCGCGCGGATCGCCAGGATGGGCAGCCACCGCCGCGTCGAAGCGGGCCCAGAACTCGAGGTCGTATTGCCGCAGATAGGACGCGGCCAATTCGTCCTTGGACGGAAAGCTGCGATAGAGGCTGGGCTTGGTGACGCCGGCGCGCCGCACGATCTCGTCGACGCCGATCGCCCTGATGCCTTGCCGGTAGAACAGGTCGCGGGCAACGCGAAGGATTTTTTCGCCCGCGCGGGGCCGTTCATCCGCTTTGATCGCTGGTTCAATGCTTTTCATCTAGGACGTGCCGTTGCCTGCTTGACAATGTTACCGATCGGTACGTATGCTCCCATGCATTGCAACGTACCGGTCAGTAACATGATAGCTCAATCCCGCCCGTTTGGCCAGCGCTATGCTTTCGTCGTGGTCGCCGTCATTTTCCTGTGCCTGCTGATCGCGGCGGGCCTGCGGTCGGCGCCGGCCGTCATGATGCTGCCGCTGGAGGAGAGTTTCGGCTGGCGGCGCGATGTCGTCTCGCTCGCCGCGGCCATCGGCATCTTCCTCTACGGCCTGACCGGGCCGTTTGCCGCGGCACTGATGGAACGGATCGGGCTGCGCCGCACGCTGCTGGCGTCGCTGGTGCTGATGTCGGGCTCTACGGCGCTCAGCCTGTTGATGACCCAGCCGTGGCACCTGCTTCTCACCTGGGGCGTATTCTCCGGCGTCGGTTCCGGCGCGGTCGCCACGGTGCTCGGCGCCACCATCGTCAATCGCTGGTTCAAGACCAATCGCGGCCTGGTGATGGGGCTGATGTCGGCCTCCGCCGCCACCGGCCTGCTGGTGTTCCTGCCGTTGCTCGCCGCGCTCGCCCAGTCGGGCGGCTGGAAGCCTGTCGCCATCGCCATTGCGGTGGCCACCGCCTGCCTGGTGCCGCTGGTCTGGCTGCTGGTGCCGGAACGGCCGTCCTCAATCGGCATGGTGCGCTACGGCGCTGAGGCCGACGACGTGCCGCCGGTTCCGCCGGCCTCGCAGGGCAATTTCCTCATGCACACACTCAGCACGCTGCGTCGCGCCGCCGGCACGCGGGTGTTCTGGTATCTGTTCGCCACTTTCTTCATTTGTGGCTTCACCACCAACGGACTGGTCGGAACGCACCTGATCGCGTTTTGCGGCGACATGGGCATCGGCCAGGTGCAAGCCGCCGGCCTGCTGTCGCTGATGGGCATCTTCGACCTGATCGGCACGACGCTGTCGGGTTGGCTCACCGACCGTTTCGACCCGCGCAAGCTGCTCGGCGTCTATTATGGCATCCGCGGCCTGTCGCTGATCTATCTGCCTTATTCCGGCTTTTCGTCGACCAGCTTGATCATCTTCGCCGTGCTCTACGGATTGGACTGGATCGCCACCGTGCCGCCGACGCTCAGGCTGTCGAACGAGGCGTTCGGCGACCGCAGCGGGCCGATCGTCTTCGGCTGGATCGTCGCCGGCCATCAGGTGGGTGCAGCGGCGGCCGCCTTCTTCGGCGGCACCATGCGTGAATTGCAGGGCAATTACGAACTTGCCTTCCTCATCGCCGGCATGACGGCAATAGCCGCAGCCTGCATCTCGCTGTTGATCAACACCAGCCGTCCGGCCTTCGAGCCGAACCCGCAGGCGGCTTGAGCTGTGACTGCCGAGCGCTAATCTCCCCCCTTGAGGGGGAGATGGCCGCGAAGCGGCCAGAGGGGTCGGTCCGACCGGGCTCGGCCCCTTATCGCAGACGCAGGAGGTTGGCGCTCCACGCGACACGACCCCCTCTGTCGCCTTCGGCGAATCTCCCCCTCGAGGGGGGAGATTCGCCAGCCTGTTGATCGTCAGAAAACCTTCATGGTTTCGAGATGTGCGTGAAACATTGAGGCGGGACCTTGGCGGCGACGTTTAAGCCATCCAGGAGACAGCCATGAACAAGATTTCGCGCCGCGCTTTTGTCACGTCGGCGAGCGCCGCCGGCCTCGTCGGCGTATCGGGCCTCGCGCTTCCCTATTATTCGCGCGCCAATCAGCGGCCCGCCTTCACCCATGGCATCCAGTCGGGCGATGTCGACGCAACCAGCGGCGTGGTGTGGACGCGGACCGACCGCCCTTCGCGCGTCATGTTCGAAGTCTCGTCGACGGAGAATTTCGCCAATCCCTTGCGCCTTGCGCCGCTCGATACGTCGCCGGCCAGCGACTACACGGTAAAGCGGCTGCTCACCGACCTCACCTCCGACCAGGACATCTTCTACCGCATGGTCGCGGCCGATCTTGCCGACATCAACGCCGTCTCCGAGCCGATCGTCGGCCGCTTCCGCACGGCGCCGGCCTCGAAACGCGACATCCGCTTCGCCTGGTCGGGCGATACCGCCGGCCAGGGCTGGGGCATCGACGACACCGGCATGAAGACCTACGCCACGATCGGCAAGCATACGCCCGACTTCTTCCTGCATTCCGGCGACACCATCTATGCCGACGGCCCGATGAAGGACGAGGTCGAGCTTCCCGGCGGCAGCAAGTGGAAGAACAAGGTCCTCATCGACGAAAAGCGCAAGGTTGCCGAGACGCTGGACGAGTACCGCGGCCAGTGGAAGTACAACATGATGGACAGGAACGTGCTGGGGCTCAACGCCATCTGCCCGACCTTCTACCAGTGGGACGACCACGAGGTGGTCAACAACTGGTCGGATTCGAAGGACCTGAGCGCCGACGACCGCTACTCGGAAAAAAGCATCCATGTGCTGGCGGCACGCGCGGCACGCGCCTTCCACGAGATGACGACGATCCGCTACGAGCCGTCGGAACCGGGCCGCGTCTATCGCAAGATCGCCTACGGGCCGCTGCTCGAAGTGTTCTTCCTCGACATGCGCTCATATCGCGGCGCCAACGGTACTGGCATGCAGGATACGATGACGCCGCAGTCGCGTGTCCTCGGCGAACAGCAGATGAAATGGCTGAAGCGCGAACTGGCAAACTCCAACGCGACCTGGAAAATCATCGCCGCCGACATGCCGCTTGGTCTCGTCGTCTGGAACGACGCCACCAACAAGGCCGGCGCCGAGGCCGTCAGCAATGGCGACAATGGCCCGGCCAAGGGCCGCGAACTGGAAATTGCCGACCTCCTTCGCTACATAAAGAATGCCGGCATCACCAACACCGTCTGGCTGACCGCCGACGTGCACTACACGGCGGCGCATTACTACAATCCCGACAAGGCGCAGTTCCAGGACTTCAATCCGTTCTGGGAATTCGTCTCGGGTCCGCTCCATGCCGGCACCTATGGACCCAATGATTTCGACATGACCTTCGGCCCGGAGCTGAAATTCATCAAGGCGCCAACCGCCGAGCAGGGGCAGAACCTGCCACCCTCGGCCGGCCTGCAGTTCTTCGGCCTCGTCGACATCGATGGCGCCACTGAACAGATGACGGTGCGGCTGATGGATCGCGACGACAATGAACTCTACAAGGTCACGCTCGACCCAGTGCATTCGGCGTGAGGGGACTGGGTCACTTTGTATCAATCCTGGGTGACGTCGCGCTGCCCCTCATTGCCCTGCCGGGCATTTCTCCCCGTTTACGGGAGAAAGTCGCCCGCATCCAAGATTTCGCTAATCGCGAACGTTGCAGAAGGAGAGCCGACATTTCGCGCAGCGGGCTTCTCCCCCGTTTACGGGGAGAAGGTACCGGCAGGCGGATGAGGGGCTGCGCCGGCGTTGGCAAAACTTCAGGAAGGGTCGATCCGACCTTTCCGACAATGTGCGGAAAGCAGTCCTAATCTGGATAGCAAACGGTCGGAATATTGGGCCAAACAGCGCTGTCGCAGTTGGCAGCCTCCTGCCTCTGCTTGAAGGCGGCGCTAACCGGCCCGGTCACCACCGGGTCGACGCCATCGGGAGCGTCGGCAAACAACTGCTCGGCCGTTCGGGTGTCGGACGGCAGGGCAGGCTCCTCCGACGTCGCGGCCGACTGTGCCACGCCTGCCGCAAGCAGAACGGCGAGGGCAGCCCATGCAAGGATTGGCCGGTATCTGATGCCCGTTTTGCTCATGAAATTTGAACTGTCCCGACCGTGAAAGGTTCCGCTTTGGTTAATAATTCAATTTCACACCAAGACACTTAAGATTTGGTGACCATGTATTTGGTGGCACGCCTCCTCTTTCGCAATTGCGAAAAACCCTGTATGAGCCGCCCAACCGAAAGAGGCAGCGCCTTTTGGCCTGCTGCCTGCAACGCTCCCGAGACCACAACATGAAAATTCGTAATATCGCGATCATCGCGCACGTCGACCATGGGAAAACCACCCTCGTCGACCAGCTCCTGAAACAGTCGGGATCGTTCCGCGACAACCAGCGCGTTGCCGAACGCGCCATGGATTCGAACGACCTCGAAAAGGAACGCGGCATCACCATCCTGGCCAAGGCGACCTCGGTCGACTGGAAGGACACCCGCATCAACATCGTCGACACCCCCGGCCACGCCGATTTCGGCGGTGAAGTCGAGCGTATCCTGTCGATGGTGGATTCAGCCATCGTGCTGGTCGACGCAGCCGAAGGGCCGATGCCGCAGACAAAATTCGTCGTCGGCAAGGCGCTCAAGGTCGGATTGAAGCCGATCGTCGTCATCAACAAGATCGACCGGCCGGACGCCCGCCACGTCGAGGTGGTCAACGAAGTGTTCGACCTGTTTGCAGCGCTCGACGCCACCGACGAGCAGCTCGACTTCCCGATCCTTTACGGTTCGGGCCGCGACGGCTGGGTGTCGGAAAACCCCGAGGGTCCGAAGGACCAGGGCCTGGCGCCGCTGTTCGACCTCGTGATCAAGCATGTGCCGGCGCCGACCGTCCACCCCGGCCCGTTCCGCATGATCGGCACCATCCTGGAAGCCAATCCGTTCCTTGGCCGCATCATCACCGGCCGCATCGAATCCGGCACGCTGAAGTCCAACCAGGCGGTCAAGGTGCTGCATCATGACGGCACCCAGGTCGAAACCGGCCGCATCTCGAAGATCCTCGCTTTCCGCGGCCTCGAGCGCCAGCCGATCGACGAGGCGCAGGCGGGCGACATCGTCGCCATCGCCGGCCTGTCGAAGGGCACCGTCGCCGACACGTTCTGCGACGCGTCGGTGACCGAGCCGCTGCATGCGCAGCCGATCGATCCGCCGACCGTGACGATGTCGTTCCTCGTCAACGATAGCCCACTGGCCGGCACCGAGGGCGACAAGGTGACCAGCCGCGTCATCCGCGACCGCCTGCTGCGCGAGGCCGAAGGCAATGTCGCGCTGAAAATCGAGGAATCGCCTGACAAGGATTCGTTTTTCGTCTCCGGCCGCGGCGAATTGCAGCTTGCCGTGCTGATCGAGACGATGCGCCGCGAAGGGTTCGAGATTGCCGTGTCGCGGCCGCGCGTCGTCATGCAGAAGGGCGAGAACGGCGAGTTGCTCGAGCCGGTCGAGGAAGTCGTCATCGACGTCGACGAGGAACATGCCGGCGTCGTCGTGCAAAAAATGTCGGAGCGCAAGGCCGAGATGGTCGAATTGCGCCCGTCAGGCGGCAACCGCCAGCGCATCGTCTTCCACGCGCCGACGCGCGGCCTGATCGGCTACCAGTCGGAACTGCTGACCGACACCCGCGGCACCGCCGTCATGAACCGGCTGTTCCATGCCTACGAGCCTTACAAGGGTGAGCTGCCGGGCCGCACCAACGGCGTGCTGATCTCCAATGAACAGGGTGAATCAGTGGCCTATGCCATGTGGAACCTGGAAGACCGCGGCCCGATGGTCATCGATCCGGGCGTCAAGGTCTATCAGGGCATGATCATCGGCATCCATTCACGCGACAACGACCTCGAAGTGAACGTGCTGAAGGGCAAGAAGCTGACCAACATCCGCGCCGCCGGCAAGGATGAGGCGGTGAAGCTGACGCCGCCGATCCGCATGACGCTGGAACGCGCGCTGGCCTGGATCCAGGACGACGAGCTGGTCGAAGTGACGCCGAAGACCATTCGTCTGCGCAAGCTCTATCTCGACCCGAACGAGCGCAAGCGTTTTGAGAAATCGGCGAAAGTGGTCGGCGCGGCGTAAGGCGACGTCTCATTGAAGGGGATCGGCGCTGCCCCTCATCCGCCTGCCGGCACCTTCTCCCCGTGAACGGGGAGAAGACCGCTGAGCGCACCCTCGGCGTTCATTTCTTGCAACGCTGGTAATTGGCGGAACCGTCGATGACAGCGCCCTTCTTCCCGTTGACGGGGAGAAGATGGCGGCAGGCGGATGAGGGGCAGCGCCGACGCCTGTTCAGAGGGCAAAGTTCTCTGCAAGCTGCAGGGGTGCCAAACCGCCGCTGATCGGGTATCCTTGGGCTCTCTGACGCTCGAAGGCACTCACATGCACGTCACCTCGCTTTTGATCTTCGCCGCCGCCCTTTTCGTCGCCGCGGGCTCGCCCGGCCCGTCGATTGCCGCCCTGGTGGCGCGGGTTATCGCAAAGGGCTTTCGCGACGTGTTTCCATTCCTGCTCGCCATGTGGATCGGCGAGGCCATCTGGCTGTCGCTGGCGGTGTTCGGGCTGGCGGTGGTGGCGCAGACCTTCCATCTTGCCTTCGTCGTGCTGAAATGGGTCGGCGTCGCCTATCTCGCCTACCTCGCCTGGAAGATGTGGACGGCCCCGGTCGAGGCGCGCGATGGCGAGATGCCGCGCGAGGAGTCGGCCGTCAAACTGTTCTTTGCCGGCATGGCGGTGACGCTCGGCAATCCCAAGATCATGATGTTCTACCTGGCGCTGCTGCCGACCATCATCGATCTCGCCTCAGTGACGGTCGTCGGCTGGATCGAGCTGACGCTGACCATGGCCGTGGTTCTGGTCGCCATCGATCTGGCCTGGGTGCTGGCGGCAGCGCAGGCGCGAAAACTCTTGAAGAGCAGGCGGGCGATGAAGATCGCCAACCGCGTCAGCGCCACCACCATGGCCGGTGCCGCGGCGGCGATTGCGGCTCGATCCTGAGCCGGTGCGTCAGCCCATTTCGATGATCGGCGCGATCTCGACGCTGAAACTCGGGTCCTTCAGGATAGGACAATCCTTGGCCTTCGCGACGGCATCGTCGATGTCGTTCGCTTCGATGATTGTGTAACCGGCGGTCGGATTGCTGCCGCCATTGTTCTCGACTTTGCCGCCGGGCAGCACGGTCTTCGACATGCCGACCGGATTGCCACCGTCGACCACGGCCGAGCCAAGCTTGCCGTACCAGCCGTTCCAGGCATCCATCGCCGCTTGCCGTTCGGCGTCGTCGGTCGGCATCTTGCCGGAGCCGTGATAGACATAGAGAAATTTCGCCATGTTCTCCTCCGTTGATCTTCCGTTGATCGGCGGGCGTCGAACCGACATGCGGTCACGCCGCAGGGCGATCATCGGACCAAACCGAAAAACAAGCAACGAGAATGCGAATCACTAATGTGAGGTCCGGTTGGCTCGCAACCGCCATGCTCTCACCGCGCCATCGCGTGGTATGTCGGTGAAGGCGCGCAGCTTCGTCTCATCGAAAGCGTAGGCCAAAAGCACATTGGGAACGAGGCCGAGCTTCTCCTCGCATTTGGCGAAATAGGCTTTCGTCGCTTCGCTCAGTTCCGCAGGCGCGAGGTCAAGTGCGATGATTTTGTCTTTTATGGCGGATTTTCTCCTCATTTTCGGTGACCCACCGGCGAATCCCGACATTTCGTCGCAAGCGGTCAAACCTTTGTCGCCAAATATCGGTCATCTGCTACCATAGTCGCAAGACATATGAGGGAGGGATTTAGCGACATGGCCGGCCTGAAATCTGCAAGCCAGTTGAAAAAGATAAGCACGGCCAAGGGCAGCGAGAAACCCGGCAGGCTTGCCGATTACTTGCTGGCCCGTGCGCCGGCCGAAGATGTCGCCGCCTATGACGTCACCGCCCTCGAACGCGCCGCCGATCTCGCCGGACGCGCCGTCGCCAGGCACAAGAAGGGCGATTGCGTCGTCGCCATAGAGGTTGATTCCGGTGTCGTGCGCCAGGGCAGGCCGATGACGGTGATCACCGTCGTCAACGACAACATGCCGTTCCTGTTCGATTCCATCCTCGGCGAGATCACCGAGAGCGCTGGCGAACCGCTGCTGGTTACCCATCCGGTCATCGTCGTCAGGCACGGCAAGAGCGGCGTCGACGAAATCCTCGGCGATGGCGGCTTCGCCAAGGGCGATCACAGTCATGAACGGCTGAGCGTCATCCACGTCCATATCGGCCGTGTTTCGTCCGAGCAGGCCGAGGCATTGGCTGACCGGCTGAAGAAAATATTGGGCCAGGTGCGCGCCGCCGTCACCGACTGGAAGCCGATGCTGGCCCGCCTCGACCAGGCAATCTCCGAGTTCCGCTACGCTCCGGTGCCGCTCGACAAGGCCAACGTCACCGAAGCGATCGCCCTCCTCGAATGGCTGCGCGACGACAATTTCACCTTCCTCGGCATGCGCGAGTTCAAATATACCGGCGGCGAGAAGAGCGGCACCCTGGAGCGCACCGAAAAGCCCGGCCTCGGCATCCTCTCCGATCCCGACGTGCTGGTGCTGCGGCGCGGCACCGAAGCGGTGTCGACGACGCCGGAAATCCGCGCCTTTCTGCACGGGCCGGAACCGCTGATCGTCACCAAGGCCAACGCCAAATCGTCGGTGCACCGCCGCATCTATCTCGATTACATCGGCGTCAAGACCTACACCGCCAAGGGCGTGCTCGCCGGCGAGTTGCGCATCGTCGGCCTGTTCACCTCGACCGCCTACACGCGCTCGGTGATGAAGATCCCCTATCTCAGGTCGAAAGCCGAAACCATCATCGCCAAATCCGGTTTCAACCCTGAAGATCACTCCGGCAAGGCACTGATCAACGTGCTGGAGAGCTATCCGCGCGACGAACTGTTCCAGGTTCCGGTGCCGATCCTGCGCAAGCACGCCGAAGCCATTCTGGGGCTGATCGAGCGGCCGCGCGTCAGAGCGCTGGTGCGCGCCGATCAGTTCGACCGCTTCGTCTCGATCCTCGTCTTCGTGCCGCGCGACCGGTACGACAGCGTCGTGCGCGAGAAGATCGGTACCTATCTGAGGACGGTGTTCCAGGGCCGGCTTTCGGCCTACTACCCCGCCTTTCCGGAAGGCGGACTGGCGCGCGTCCACTTCATCATCGGCCGTTCCGGCGGCAAGACGCCTAAGGTCGACCAGGCGACGATCGAGGCAGCGATCCGCGCCATCGTGCGGACCTGGGACGACATTCTGCGCGAGACCGCCGAAGAGACCGGCGCCGACGCGGCGCTCACGGCGATCGCCTCGCGCTTCTCGGGGAGCTATCGCGACAGCTTCTCGCCGGCGGAGGCGTTGGCCGATGCCGGTCGCATCGCCAGGATCAGCGCGGCCAATCCGATCGCCATCGACTACTATCGTCATGCCAACCAGGAACCGCATCAGGCGGCGCTGAAGATCTATCACCATGGCAGCCCGGTGGCGCTGTCGCGGCGGGTGCCGGTGCTGGAGAACATCGGTTTCCGCGTGATCAGCGAGCGCACCTTCGAGGTCGGGGACGAGGCTTCCGGCATGATCAATAGTGATCAGCCGGGCATGGTCTTCATCCACGACATGGAGCTCGAAAACAGCTACGGCAAGCCAATCGACCTAAGCGACCGCGGCGCGCTGTTCGAAGACGCGTTCCTTTCCGTCTGGCGCGGCGACATCGACAATGACGGCTATAACGGCCTTGCCCAGACCGCCGGCCTGTGGTCGGGCGAGGTTTCCATCCTGCGCGCCTACGGCCGCTATCTGCAGCAGGCCGGCATCCCGCAAAGCCAGGATTTCATTGCCACCGCGCTCAACCGCTATCCGGAGATCGCGCGTGGCCTGCATGAGCTGTTCGTCGCCCGCCTCGGACCGACGGCGCAGACGGAAGGGGCGGTCGCGGCCAGGCACCTCAAGGCCAAGATCAGGGATGCGCTGGAAGAGGTTCCCAACATCGACGACGACACCATCATCCGTCGCTACCTCAACCTGATAGAAGCCTCGCTGCGCACCAATCATTTCGTTCCCGATCTGAAGGAGAAGGGCCAGTCGCTGGCGATCAAGCTCGATTCGCAAGCGGTCGACGGCCTGCCGGCGCCGCGGCCGTGGCGGGAGATCTTCGTCTACGGCTCCGAGGTCGAGGGCGTGCATCTGCGCTTCGGCCCGGTCGCGCGCGGCGGCCTGCGCTGGTCGGACCGCGCCCAGGACTACCGCACCGAGGTGCTCGGTTTGGTCAAGGCGCAGCAGGTCAAGAACGCGGTGATCGTGCCGGTTGGCGCCAAGGGCGGTTTCTATCCGAAGAAGCTGCCGATGGGCGCCGGCCGCGACGCCATCTTCGAAGCCGGCGCGTCCGCCTACAAGAATTACGTCTCCAGCCTGTTGTCGATCACCGACAATATCGGCCTGGACGGCGTCATTCCGCCGGCTGAGGTCGTGCGGCGCGACCAGGACGACCCCTATTTCGTCGTCGCCGCAGACAAGGGCACGGCGACCTTCTCCGACACCGCCAATGCCATCAGCGAGAAGCATGGCTTCTGGCTCGACGACGCCTTCGCCAGCGGCGGCTCGGCCGGCTACGACCACAAGAAGATGGGCATCACCGCCAAGGGCGCCTGGGAAGCGGTCAAGCGGCATTTCCGCGAGATGAACCGCGATATCCAGACCACACCCTTTACCGTTGTCGGCGTCGGCGACATGTCGGGCGACGTGTTCGGCAACGGCATGCTCCTGTCCGAGCAGACCCGGCTGATCGCCGCCTTCGACCATCGTGACATCTTCATCGATCCCGCTCCCGACATGGCGGTTTCGATGGCCGAGCGCCGGCGCATGTTCGCCCTCGCCCGTTCGAGCTGGCAGGACTACGACAAGACAAAACTGTCCGAAGGCGGCATCATCGTCTCGCGCAGCCAGAAATCGATCACGCTGCCGCCGGGCGCGGCCGCGGCGATCGGCCTCGGCAAGACGACCGCCTCGCCGGTCGAGATCATGAGCGCCATCCTCAAGGCGCCGGTCGACCTTTTGTGGTTCGGCGGCATCGGCACCTATCTCAGGGCATCGACGGAAACCAACCAGGACGCTGGCGATCGCGCCAACGATGCCATTCGGGTGACTGCGCTCGAAGTGCGCGCCAAGGTCATCGGCGAGGGCGCCAATCTTGGCGCGACGCAGCGGGCCCGCATCGAGTTCGGGCTGAATGGCGGGCGCTGCAATTCCGACGCCATCGACAATTCGGGCGGCGTCAACTGCTCCGACGTCGAGGTCAACATCAAGATCGCGCTGGCTTCCGCCATGCGCAAGGGGGCGCTGACCCGCCCAGCGCGCAACAAGCTTCTCGCCGAAATGACCGACGAGGTGAGCGCGCTGGTGCTGTCCAACAATTACGAGCAGACGCTGGCGTTGTCCCTTGCCCGCAAGCGCGGCCTTGCCGATATCGCCCATCAGAGCCGTTTCATGGCAGCGCTCGAGGCGCGCGGCCTGCTCGACCGCAATGTCGAAGCTCTGTCGTCGCCGGCAGGCCTTGCCGAGCGCGAGGCGCGCGGCGAGCCGTTGACCAGGGCCGAGCTCGGCGTGCTGCTGGCCTATGCCAAGATCGTGCTGTTTTCCGACATCGTCGCCAGCGACGTGCCGGACGATCCGCATTTCGACCGTGACCTGATGGGCTATTTTCCGGACCGTATGACGAAGAAATTCGCGGCTGAAATCCATGGCCATCGCCTGCGCCGCGAAATCATCGCCCGTGTCGTCGCCAATGATCTGGTCAATCGCGGCGGCCCCCCCTTCGTCAACAGGCTGCAGGAAGCAACCGGCCGCAGCACGGCCGACGTGGTCCGGACCTTCGCTGTGGTGCGCGACGGCTTTGGCTTGCCGGCGCTCTATCGCCAGATCGACGCGCTCGACAACCAGATCGACGGACAGGTGCAGCTCGACCTTTATCAAGCCGTCAGTCGGCTTACCTATGTCGCCAGCGGCTGGTATCTCAAGAACGATGCCAGCACCGCTCCGCTGGGCCAACGGATCGCCGAATTGCAGAACGCCCGCAAGGCACTGGAGCCGAAGCTCCCTTCGCTGCTTCCGGCCTTCTCGCGCGAGCGGATAGAGGAGCGGCGGCATGGTCTGGCCAAGGGCGGCGCGCCCGAACAGCTGGCAGAACATCTGGCGCTGACCGATGTGGCCGGCGTCGTGCCTGACATCGCGCTGACGGCCCGAACGGCGAATGCCGACATCATCGCTGCCGCGAAGGCGTTTTTCGCGGTCAGCGATGCCTTCCGCATTCCGCGCGTCGAGGATGCGGCGCGCTCGATCGCGCCGTCCGACTACTACGATCAATTGGCACTTTTCCGCGCCACCGACACGATCGGCGCAGCCAGGCGCGGCATCGCCGTGGCGGCGCTCACCGGCCATGCCGGGGCGGCGGACCCGGTGGCGGCATGGCTGGAGGCCGGCGGCGAGAGGGTCGGGCGCATCCGCGAGCGGCTGCAGGCGCTGACCGAGGGCGGCGACATCACCGTGTCGCGGCTGTCGGTGGCATCGGGGCTGATCAGCGACCTGACGGCGCTGTGAGCTGTTCACTTCACAAGGCCGGCGCTGCCCCTCATCCGGCTGCCGCCACCTTCTCCCCGTATAGTGACGGGGAGAAGGAACTTGCTGCAATGCCAGCGCCTTTTCTGCAACGGCAGCCGTTCGCGAAACCGCCGATGACAATGTCTTTCTCCCCGTCCCTATACGGGGAGAAATGCCCGGCAGGGCAATGAGGGGCGGCGCGGCCTCTGTCATTTGCGTGAGCACCGGAAACATGCAGACATGGCGCCGGTCGCAGGCCAAGCGAACGGGGCAGGAGGGCATATGGCCGAGGTAGCAGTGCAGCGAGCGCCGGAACGCGGCATCTGGGGATGGATGCTGTTCGACTGGGCAGCACAACCGTTCTTCACCGTCATCACCACCTTCATCTTCGGTCCTTATTTCGCTTCGCGCATGGTTCTGGATCCGGCTGCCATGCAAGCTGCCGAGGCAGCCGGTCCAGCCGCAGTTGAAGCTTACGTCGAATCCCAGCATCTACTTGGCCTGACGGTCTGGGGTTGGAGCATCGCCGCGGCGGGACTGGTCATTGCCGTTTTGTCGCCCATACTCGGCTCGATCGCAGACCAGACCGGCCCGCGAAAGCCGTGGATCGCGTGCTTTGCCGCGATCAAGATCACGAGTCTTTGTTTGCTCTGGTTTGCCGCGCCGGGCTCAAATCTGTTTCTTATCGCGGCTTTGTTTTCGCTGGCGTCGGTGGCGGCGGAATTCTCGACGGTGTTCAACGATTCGATGATACCGCGCCTGGTTCCGAAGAGCGAAATCGGCCGCATCTCGAATATGGCCTGGGGTCTTGGCTATCTCGGCGGCATGATCGCGCTGATCTTCGTCGTCGCCTTCATGGCGGGTTTGCCGGAGACCGGCAAGACGATCGTCGGTCTCGACCCGCTCCTCGGTCTCGACCCGATCTTCGGCGAAGACGCTCGGGCGACCGGACCACTGTCGGCTGGCTGGTACTTGCTGTTCATCCTGCCGATGTTCTTCTTTACCCCGGATGCCGCCAAAGGCATTCCGATCGGGCCGGCGGTGCGCGAGGGGCTGTCGGAGCTGAAGTCGACACTGGCCGAAGTGCGCCAGCGCAGCGGCATCTTCCGCTTCCTGGTCGCCCGCATGATCTATCAAGACGGCGTCAATGCGCTGCTTGCGCTGGGAGGACTTTTCGCGGCAGGGATGTTCGCCTGGTCGATCACCGAGATCGGCCTGTTCGGCATCATCCTCAACGTCGTTGCCATCGTCGGCTGCTGGATCGCCGCCCGTCTCGACACGGCGCTCGGCTCCAAGGCCGTGGTGATGATTTCGCTGGTTATGCTGTCTGTCGCGACAATCGGCATCGTCTCGACCGGACCGGGTTTCACGCTGCTCGGGATGCTACAGCTCTCCACCGCCGATTCGGGCGGCCTGTTCGGCACGGCGGCGGAAAAGGCCTACATTCTTTACGGCTTGCTGATCGGCCTTGCCTTCGGGCCAGTACAAGCCTCGTCACGCTCCTACATGGCGCGTAGCGTCACCGCGGCCGAATCGGGCCGCTATTTCGGCATCTATGCACTGGCCGGACGGGCGACCAGCTTCCTCGCGCCGTTTCTGGTGTCGACCATAGGCTGGGTAAGCGGTTCGCAACGGCTCGGCATGGCTGTAATCGTGCTGTTCCTCGGCGTCGGCCTGGCGATCCTGGTCCGCACGCCGTATCCGGCAGACAACCCGACGGCGGAGTGAGCTGCTTCTTCCCTTCTCCCCTGTGGGAGAAGGTGGATCGGCGCGTAGCGCCGAGACGGATGAGGGGTGCTGCAAGAAACTCAACGTGAAAACATCAAGGATTTTAACAGCTTACGCCTTCATCGTAGCGATCCTGCCAACACCCCTCACCCGACCGAGCTTCGCTCGGCCACCTTCTCCCACAAGGGGAGAAGGCAAGAGGCGCTAATGCCTGAAATGCCTGACGCCAGTAAACACCATGGCGATGCCGTGGGCGTCGGCGGCGGCGATGACATCGTCGTCGCGCATCGAGCCGCCCGGCTGGATGACGGCGGTGGCGCCGGCTTCGATCGCAGACAAAAGCCCGTCGGCGAACGGGAAAAAGGCATCCGAGGCGACAACAGAATTCTTGGTCAGCGGCTCGGCCAGGCCGGCTGCCTCGGCCGCGTCGAGCGCTTTGCGCGCGGCGATGCGCGAGGAATCGACCCGGCTCATCTGGCCGGCGCCGATGCCGACGGTGGCACCGTCTCTGGCATAGACGATGGCGTTCGACTTGACGTGCTTTGCGACGCGGAAAGCGAATTTGAGATCGGCCATTTCGGCCGTTGTCGGCGCCCGCCGGGTCACCACTTTCAGGTCGAGGTCGTCGACCACCGCATTGTCGCGGCCTTGGACGAGCAACCCGCCGGAAACAGATTTCACCGTGGAGCCGGCCGCGCGCGGATCGGGCAAGCCGCCGGTGACCAGCAAGCGCAGGTTCTTCTTGGCGGCGACGATGCCGATTGCTTCGTCCGAGGCGCCCGGCGCGATGATGACCTCGGTGAAGGTTTTGACGATCTCTTCGGCTGCCTCGGCATCGAGGGTGCGGTTCATCGCGACAATGCCGCCAAAGGCCGACACCGGATCGCAGGCAAGCGCTTTGGCATAGGCCGCCTTCAGCGAAGCGCCCTCGGCGACGCCGCATGGGTTGGCGTGCTTGATGATGGCGACGGTGGCGGAGCGCGCCGGATCGAACTCGCCGACCAGTTCGAAGGCGGCGTCGGTGTCGTTGATGTTGTTGTAGGAAAGCTGCTTGCCCTGAAGCTGGCGCGCCGTCGCGACGCCCGGTCGCTTGTCGCCATCGACGTAGAAGCCGGCGCTCTGGTGCGGGTTCTCGCCGTAGCGCATCACCTGGTCGAGGCTGCCGCCGAAGGCGCGCCAGGTGGGATGCTCGATCTCCAGCGCTTCGGCGAACCAGCCGGAAATCGCCGAATCATAGGTCGCGGTGCGGGCGAAGGCCTTGGCCGCCAGCTTCTTGCGGAAATCCAGCGAGAGCGAGCCGAAATTCATCTCCAGCGCGTTGAGCACCGAGGCATAGTCCTCGGGATCGGTGACGATGGCGACATAGGCGTGGTTTTTGGCGGCGGCGCGGATCATCGCCGGGCCGCCTATGTCGATGTTCTCGACGATCGAGGCGTAAGCGGCGCCGGAGCGGCGGACATCCTCGAAAGGGTAGAGATTGGAGACGACGAGATCGATTGGCTCGATGCCATGATCGCGCATCGCCGCGACGTGTTCGGGATCGTCGCGCACGCCGAGCAACGCGCCATGCACGGACGGATGCAGGGTCTTGACGCGGCCGTCCATGATCTCGGGAAAGCCGGTGAGTTCGGAGACGTCGCGCACAGCCAAGCCTGCCTCGGCGATCGCCTTTGCCGTGCCGCCGGTGGAGACCAGCTCGACGCCGGCAGCGGCCAGCGCCCTGGCAAAATCGATGAGGCCGGTCTTGTCGAAAACGGAAAGCAGCGCGCGACGGACAGGAACGAGGTCGGGCGCGGGAATGTTCTTGGCGGCGACGGCCATGGGCTGGCGGCCTTTCACGGCTGGTTGGGACAGTGTCCGCGCGCCGTAGCACATGAGGCCTGGAAATCAAACTGCGGGGCTACCGCAGTCTCAGCTTTTTGCCGGATGACCGGCGATGGCCGTCCGTGTCAGTTGCCAATGGACTTCGGAAATCTCTGACGCCTTGAAGGCCAGCACGATCTGCCGGCTGCGGCGCGGGCCGCCAAGGCCGGCGAAATAGATGGATTCCTCGACCTCGGGCGCCACCTCGGTGCAGGTGAACACCCATGTGTCGGCTTCATCGGCGGTCAGCACCAGACGATCGTGCTCGTCCTTGAGCAGGCCTATGTCGGGATGGATGTGGAAGCGCACGGTGACGAAATCGCGGCCGTTGTTGCGGATCGCAGCATTGCCCGGCCGCAGAAGGCGATCCCTGCCGGCGAGCACATTGCCGTTCGTCGACAATTTCAGTTCGCGCTCATGCAGCAAGCCGAAGCGCGCGACATAGCCGTCATGGCGAGCCAGAAAACCCTGGCTGCCTTGCTGGTCGGTGCGCTTGCAAGGCACATGCTGCGGGCCGCCGATCAGCGGCGTGCCGAGCAGATCGTTGACGCGCAGCGAGTGGCTGAAACGCGCTGACGAGGTGTCGTTGATGGTGGCTGTCGAATGGGCGGCTGTGGCGCGGGCAAGCGGCCGGAATTCGGCAGCGCCATAGGTGTCCACGCCGGCATTGACAATATAGTGGCGGCGGCCGGAAGACAGCTCGAAGGAAAGGCATCCGGCGTGCGCCGCGTTGGAAACATCGATGCGCGGTGGCGGGCCGGTATCGGCGATCACGGTGACGCCGCCCATGGAGAGGCGCTCGTAGCCCGAATGCGGTGCGTGCAGCAACGGCGCGCCGGCGGTGTCGTCGTGGCGCAGAATGGTGGCGATGCGGTTGTGGATGGTCGCGCCCATGCCGTTGAAGCGGGCGAGGCTGCCGTCCTGGTGGCGAAAGAAACGCAGCGCCGGCAGCATGCGATCGATGGCGCCCATCAGCGCCGCCGGCGGCGTTTCGGCCTGATTGGCATAAGTCTGGCGCAGCGGCAGAAGGTCGGCGAGGATTTCAAGCACGGCCATCGGATTGCGGGAAACATGGCCGCCATCCGGCAGAATCTGACGGTCGAGTTCCTCGGCGAGGTTGCGGGTCGCGCCGCGCAGCGCTGACGCCGGCGCCGGTAACGACAGAGCGGCAAAGGCAAGCGCGATGCGGGCCCGCAGCCTGTCCTTGCCGTCCGGCATCTCGCGTGCCATCGCCCTGAGATAGCGGATCTGCATGGCCAGCGATTTCAGGAAGGCCCGGTAGAAGGGAAATTCAGCACCCTGCAGCACCACCGAGGAATGCTGCAGCCAGGCAATGACGCGCTTGGCCGTCGTGCCGGGCTCCCAGGCGACACCGGAAATATTGCTGCCATGGATGGTGATCCAGTCGGAGACCAGCGCGCGGGCATTGGCGGCGGCAAGCTCGGTGCCGGCGGCGCGCATATGGCGCAGCCAGCGAAAGCCGTGCAGGGCCTTTTGCCAGCCGGGATTGGCCACCGCAATCTGGAAGGGCGACTTGCCGCCGGTCTCGACCAGATGTCCCGACAGCGGATAGCGGCCATAATAAATCTCGAGCGCGATCTGCCGGTCGGCCAGGCGCAGGTCCGGCGGCGCGATCAACACGCGTTCCGGTGTGCGGCCGGAGTAGCGCCAGCGATGGATCGGCCCGCCACGCAGGCGCCGGCGCGTCTTGCGCCAAAACTCCTTCGCGACAAGCGTCCATAGACGCGTCGTGCTGCCGGCAGCGATCGCCAAAAGCCCTCCTCGTAGCGCCCAATCCGAAGACAAGCTTATGTGATTCAAGAACTTATGCGAAGGCGAATTCCACGGAGGCCTTGGAATTCAGCCTGTTTTCCGCAGGATTCTTCCTAAAACAGTCTTCAAACTTTCAGCGTTGGCCGGGTCTGCGCATGCGGGCTGCGAAGAAGCCATCCAGGCCGGACCGTTCCGGTGAGCCGAGCTCCAGATCTGCGGGCGTGGTGCGCAGCGTGCCCTGCGGCGTCAGGAACAGATCGATGCCGGCGATCTCGCCCGGGCGGAGCGGATCGTCGACAATGTCAGCCGTCCCGGCGAGGAAGGCGCGGTGAAGCGCCTCGCCTTCGAGCGGGTCGAGCGAGCAGTTGGAAAAGACGATGCGCCCGCCAGGCCTGACCAGGCTGACGGCGCGGGCGAGCAGCCTGCGTTGCAGATCGGCGAGCTTTTCGATGTCGGCCGCCGTCTTCGTCCACGGCACGTCGGGATGCCGCCGCACCGTGCCGGTCGAGGAGCAGGGCGCGTCGAGGAGGACGGCGTCGAACAGTTGTTCCGGCTCGTATTTGAGCAGATCGGCCTGGACAATTTCTGCGGACAAACCGAGCCGTTCGAGATTTTGCGAGAGCCGCGCCAACCGGTTCTTCGAGGAATCGATCGCGGTAACCGTGGCGCCGCCGAGAATGAGCTGAGCGGTCTTGCCGCCGGGGGCGGCGCAGAGATCGGCGACGCGCAAACCCCTCACGTCGCCGAAAAGCCGGGCCGGAAGGCTGGCGGCGGCATCCTGGACCCACCAGGCGCCGTCTTCAAAGCCGGGCAGTTCAGTGACCGAGGCGCTGAGTCTCTCCACGCGCACAGTGCCGGTCGGCAGCACGATGCCGCCGAGCCGCTCGGCCCACAGCGCAGGATCGGTCTTGACCGTGAAGTCTACCGGCGCCTCGTATCTGTGGGCGGCGAGGATTTGCCTGGCTTTCTCAGTGCCATAGGCGGCTTTCAGCCGGTCGGAAAACCATTTCGGCGCTTCGTCGGTGGTGGCAAGCGCTGCAGCCAGCTCGGCCTGCTTGGATCGCGCCAGTGTGCGCAGCACGCCATTGACGAGACCGGAGAAGCGCACCGTGCGCGGATCGGACTTGGCGTGGGTCACGGCAAGGTCGACTGCGGCGCTGTCGGGAACATCGAGGAACAGGATCTGCGCCGCTGCTACATGCAGGATATGTGAAAGCGCGGTGGCGTTGGGTGGCAGCGGCTTTTCCAGGCGGCGGGCCAGCAACCCTGATATGGTCATGCGGAAGCGCAGCGCGGTGACCAGTATGGCGCGCACCAGCGCCCGGTCGCGCAGGTCGAGCGCCTTGTATTGCGGATGGCCGTTCTCGTGGTCGGTCAGCCCGTCCAGCGGCGTCCTCGCATCGATGACGGCGGCCAGCAATCGTGCCGCGGCCTTGCGCGCGGCAAGGCCGGCAACAGGTTCGCCGGGGCTCGCTGCACTGTTTTCATGATCGCCTGAAATTCGGTGCCGGCGTTTCGCTTCGCTCACGACCACGGACCCTTGGGTCCGGTCGGATTGCGGCCCCAGGGATTGGACTTCGGCCTGGCCGGTTCAGCCGGCTGCTCAGCTTTCTCCCACGGGCCCGATGGCCGCTGTTCGTCTGCCTGCCGCGGCATCGGCGTTTGCGGCCGCGCGGAGGCGGATGCGCCACCGGCCATGTCCTGCGCCATCGCCTGCAGGGCGGCGATGCGGTTGTCGGTGCTCGGGTGGGTCGAAAACAGGCTGTCCATGCGCTCGCCGGAAAGAGGATTGATGATGAAGAGGTGGGCAGTTGCCGGATTGCGCTCGGCATCCGGGTTGCGGATGCGTTCGGCGCCGCGAGCGATCTTGTCAAGGGCCGAGGCAAGCCAGAGCGGCTGTCCACAGATCTCGGCGCCGCGCCGGTCGGCCTCGTATTCGCGGGTGCGGCTGACCGCCATCTGCACGATCATCGCGGCAAAGGGCGCCACGATCATCGCCACCAGCACACCGATAATGCCAAGGGAATTGTTGTTGTCGCGGTTGCCGCCGAAAAAGAAGGCAAAATTGCCGAGCATCGAGATCGCACCGGCAAGCGTGGCGACGATCGTCATGGTCAGCGTGTCGCGGTGCTGGACATGGGCGAGCTCGTGCGCCATCACCGCCGCGACCTCCTCATGCGACAGTTGCTGCAGCAGTCCGGTGGTGGCGGCGACCGCGGCATTCTGCGGGTTGCGGCCGGTGGCGAAAGCGTTGGGCTGCGGGTTGTCGATCAGATAGGTTTTCGGCATCGGCAGGCCGGCCTGTCTGGCGAGGCTCTGCACGATGGCGTAATATTCCGGGGCGTTCCTTTCGTCGACCTCGACCGCGCGGTTCATCGACAGCACCATCTTGTCGGCGTTCCAATAGCTGAACAGGTTCATCGCGGCGGCAATCAGCAAGGCGATCACCATGCCGCCCGATCCGCCGATCAGATAGCCGACGCCCATGAACAGCGCGGTCATCGCTGCCAAAAGCATGGCGGTGCGAAGTGTGTTCATTGTCTGCTCCGTTTCTGCCGGCCTTTCGGAAAAAGGGTCGATCCTTGTCGGCTCATCGCTATATGATGGGAAACGTGTGGCCCTGTTTCAATTGGGGCCGGTTTCAATCGCCGGGAATATCGCATGATCGACGAAGCCAATATATCAGGCGAAACCAGCAATGCAGACGCCGGCCCCGGTCACGACGTGCCGCAAAGGACGCTGACACCGGCAGCCCGCCGCGCTTTGGCGGAAGCGGAAGCACGGCGCGAACACTATCGACGGCAGGAAGCCGCGATGCCCCGGGAGATCGGCGGCCGTGGCGGCAGGGAACCCGGCCGCTATGGCGATTGGGAAGTGAAGGGCCTGACCAGCGATTTCTAAGGGCCAGCGATTTCTAAGGGTATTTCGATATTCAGGTGATGCCGGCCTGCGAACAGCGGATTCCTGCGCTTCTCACGGACCTGAAAGTCCGCTCCGTTCCGGTTCTCGGAACCCACCTAGTCTGGTCGCTTCGTGCCCGTCTTCGACTCCGGCTCGGCCTGACCTGAATCTCAACATACCCTAAGCAGCAGCGCGCTCCGCGCCGAGGACAATCCAGCCGCGGTCGTCGACGGTGACGCCGATCCCCTCATAACCGGCGATCGCAGCATGCGGCGTTTGCAACGGATGCTGGTGCGTGGCGCTGATCACCACGACGGTGGCTCCCGCGGCCTCGGCCGCCGCTATCCCGGCGGGCGCATCTTCGAAAACGAGGCAGTCGCGCGCGTCAACGCCCAGCCGCTCGGCGGCCAGCCGGAAGCAATCCGGCGCCGGCTTGCCGCGGGAAACGTCCTCGGCCGCGACAAGGGTGGCGGGAAGCGGGATGCCGGCGGCCGCGATGCGCAGCAGAGCCAGCTCGCGCGGCGCCGAAGTGACGATTGCCCAGCGCTCGGGTGGCAGCGACGCCAGAAACGCCGCGGCGCCGGCGATTGGAAGGATGCCGTCGATATCGGCCACCTCGGCCTGCAGAAGCGCATCGGCTTCACGCATCGGGTCGACGCCTGGAAGCGCCAGCCGAGCGATGGTCTCGATCGCCCGCACGCCGTGGATCGTTGGCAGGAATGCGGCAACGTCGAGATCTTGCCGGCGTGCCCAATCTGCCCAGACCCTTTCTGCCGCGGCAATCGAATTGACCACCGTGCCGTCCATGTCGAACAGCAAGGCTGCGAATTTTCTGCCTGCGAACATCTGCTATCCCAAGTTGTTTCGGAAGGAACCAAAGCCTGTCGATCGACCGTAACGTCGCACCGGCGGCATGGGAAGGCACGAGATCGCCTTTTTCGACAGACCAGGGAACCACGGCCGGCCATCTCGCGTTAATCCAATCGCCTTCCACGACACTCACAAGAGGGGAACCGCAATGCTGATTCGGCTCGGCTACGAAATCGCCATCGACTGTGCTGAATCCACCCCGGTGATTTCGCTGCTCGAGATCCACAAGCAGCGCCAGGCCGACATCAAGCGGCAAACGCGCGTGCTGACCTCGCCCTCCGTCCCCACCAGGCTCTATCACGATCTTTATGGCAACACCTGCCGCCGCTTCACCGCGCCTGGCGGAGGCTTTCGCATTCTTTACGACGCCGTCGTCGAGGACAGCGGCGAGACCGACGAGGTCAACACGCTGGCCAGGGAAGTGCCGGTGGCGGAGTTGCCCGACGAGGTGCTCTGTTATCTGCTCGGCAGTCGCTATTGCGAAACCGATCATCTCAGCGATCTGGCCTGGCAGGTTTTCGGGCCTGTTCCATCCGGCTGGGCCCGGGTGCAGGCGATCGTCGACTATGTCCACAACCGTCTGTCGTTCGGCTACGGCTATGCGCGCCCGACCCGCACGGCGGCGCAGGCGCATGAGGAGCGCGTCGGCGTCTGCCGCGACTTCGCTCATCTGGCGATCACGCTCTGCCGCTGCATGAACATCCCAGCCCGCTACGTGAACGGTTATCTCGGCGACATCGGCGTGCCGGTCGACCCGGCACCGATGGATTTTTCGGCGTGGCTGGAAGTGTTCCTCGAAGGCAAGTGGTACACGTTCGACCCCCGCCACAACATGCCGAGGATCGGCCGCGTCGTCATCGCGCGCGGCCGCGACGCGACCGACGTGCCGCTACTGCACAGTTTCGGCCCGCACCGGCTCAGCCTGTTCAAGGTCTGGACCTACGAGCAGGAAAGCAATCTGTTCAACCCGCCCCATCGCGGCGTCGACAGGACGGCCAGCGCGCAGATGCTGGCATAGGAGCGCAAGCGCGAACGGCGCGTCCGGCTGTTACGATCATCGGCTGTCCTACGGATATGATGCGCCTGATCCGCTTCGGCACAGACCCTCTGTGCCGGATCGGGATCGGGCTGTTGTGCTCCACGGCAGACCTCGGGTTCATGGTAAGCGCTTGGTAAACGAAACTGCCGCAGCGGCTTGTCGTTTACCGCCTATTTACCTTGCCCCATTTCGAAACCAAGCAAAAACAATGGCTTGACTATGAGCCGCCGGCTTTTGCTGCGATGAGGACGCCGTCCGGCCGGAATCCTGCAATGCGGCCTTCACACGGCTCGAGTCGTGGCGAATGGAGGCGAGCATGCGGCGTTTTGGGGGTCTTGTTCACGCGATCGGCGGCTTTGCCGGAGATCGAAGCGGAAATTTAGCGGTTCTGTTCGGCATGGTCGCGTCGGTGCTGGCGCTTGGCGTCGGCTTTGCCGTCAATGTTTCGCAGCTCTACAACACCAAATCGAGCTTGCAGGGCGTGGTCGATGCGGCGGTGACCTCGACGGCACGGGACCTGACCACCGGCGTCATCACGGAGGCCGAGGCCAACAAGTCGGTGCAGGCGTTTCTCGATGCCAACAGCCGAGCGGGCATGCTGCAGGCTGATCGGATCGTCCTCGACAAATTGACCATCGACAGGACCGCCAACACGGTTCAGGCGGACGTGCATGTCAATGTCCGCCTTTATTTTCCGATCTTCGGCATAGGCGATATGCAGCGTGTCACGGTATCGACGACAGCACTCTATTCGGACAGGCAGATTGAAGTGGCCATGATGCTCGACGTGACCGGATCGATGGAGGAAAGCTGGTATAAGAAGACCGACAAAATTGGCGACCTGCGGGACGCGGCTTCAGGAGCCGTGGAAGACCTGCTCAAATGGAACCGCGACAAGAACGATCCCCGCGTACGCATCGCCATCGTTCCCTACGCCGAAGCCGTCAACACAGGCGGTCTGGCCAGCGCGGTATTCGTCGAGACGAGATATGGATCAAAGGTGCCGCCCCCGATCGATGCTCCGGTCTCGGTGTCCTTGACATTGGCGTCCGATAAATGTGCCACTGAACGCAAGGACAGGGATGGTTACGCCGATTATTCGGCCGACGGCCCTTACACGCCGCGCCTGGACAACAATGGCAAAACCTATCTGGCCAAAGTCAATCGGGACTACAATATGCGGAGCTGCCCGTCCGCCGAGCTCATCCCCCTGACCGCCGACAAAGACAAACTGCTCAACACAATCGCGGATTTCAGGGCGGATGGCGTGACGGCCGGCGGTATCGCCGCGCAATGGGGCTATTACATGCTTTCGCCGTCGTGGCGCTCGGCAATTGCCGATGCCGGTCTGGGTGCCGGCCCCGCCAATTTCGACAAAAGAAGGGTGGCCAAGATCGCCATCCTGATGACCGACGGCCAATTCAACACTGCTTTTGCCAAGGGCCCCGGTGCGCCCAGCTCGCAGGGTCAGGGCCAGACCTCGCGAAAGAATGCCGAAGCCATCTGCGCCAACATGAAGCGCGATGGGATTGAGATATTCACGATCGGCTTCGACCTGAACGATCCGACCATGACGGCGACCGAGCGAGATCAGGCAAAGAGCGTCCTCAAGAATTGCTCTACAGCGGACAGGTCCTCGCTGAAGCACTACTACGAGGCCGCCACCGGCACGGAACTGGCCGCTGCCTTCTACGAGATCAGCAAGAATATCGAGAAGCTTGCCATCAAACGCTGATCTTCCCCGACGGCTAATAGACGAACACCCAAAGGAAAAGGCCGCCGCTTCTTTCGAAGCCGGCGGCCTTCCGTGTTTCCGTCCATGGCGCGGCTCATGGCGGCGACGTGACTTAAAGTGCTGGAGCGTCCTTTGCGCGTCCAAAGGACGCGCGGCGCTACAGGCGTCGCCAGCCGCGCATCTCGCGCCTTAACGGGAAGACTGCTTCCCGAAAGTGCAATCCGCTGAGGCCACGTTCTGGAAAACGAAATCACTCGACATCGGATCACCTCCTTTCGATTTGTTGAACACGCCCTCATGATGGGGTGTCGATCTGCAAATGGCAAGGCGCCATCGTGAAAATGCGGTGCGCGTTTGCCGCTAACTGCTTGCGGCTATCCGATCGGACAGGCAATGTCGCTGCCGGACCGTCAGGGGCTGAGCAGGAGGAACGGGGATGGAGGCAGCCGAGAGAGCCGCACGGATCGTTCGAACGGTTATCGAGACGTTGAAGCCGGGTTTCGCGGTCAAGCTGTGGAACGGCGAGCGGATCGGCCCCGCCACCGGCCCCGTGGTCACCATCAACGACCAGGACATCGTCTGGCAGGTGATGCGGCGGCCCAACCTCTCGACGCTGATCGAAATGTGGATTTCCAAGACCATCGACGTGGAAGACGGGTCGCTGTTCGATTTCTACGCTCTGCCTGCGCAGGGCAAGCTCAGGGCGAAGCTCAAGTCGTTGCCCAAGCTCGCGGTCCTGCGCGACCTGCCGGCCGTGCTGTTTTCGAGAAAACAGATGACGGCGCGGACCGACCTTTCCGGGCGCAACCCCTTCGTCAGCGGGTCGAACAGGCAAGCAATCCAGCACCACTACGACATTTCGAACGCCTTCTACCGGCTCTTCCTCGATGAACGCATGGTCTATAGCTGCGGCTATTTCACCGATTTCGCCAATGACATTGACCAGGCGCAGAAAGACAAGCTCGATCATATCTGCCGCAAGCTCCGGCTGAAGCCCGGCGAAAGGCTGCTCGACATCGGCTGCGGCTGGGGAGCCATGCTCATCCATGCCGCGAAAAATTACGGCGTCGTCGGCCATGGCGTCTCGCTGTCGGAAGCCCAGACCCAGCTCGCCCGCGAGCGCATCCGTGCTGAGGGACTGGAGGATCGCATCACCATCGAGATAAAGTCCTATGCCGAGCTGTCCGACTCCTTCGACAAGATCTCGTCGATCGGCATGTTCGAGCATCTGGGGCTGGCCAACCACGCCGCCTATTTCTCGACCATTCGTCGCCTGCTCAAGCCGGGCGGCATCTATCTGCATCACGCCATCACCCGGCGCGACAAGGGCAGCATCAAGAAGACCCTGCGCAAGGGCCCGGAATTCAAAGCGCTGATCAAATACATCTTTCCCGGCGGCGAACTCGACACGATCGGCATGACGCTTGGCAATCTCGAAGCGCACGGCTTTCTTGTCTACGATGTCGAGAATTTGCGCGAGCACTACGCCCGCACCTGCCGTCTGTGGGCCGAGCGCCTCCACGCACGCTTCGACGAAGCGATCGCCGAGGTCGGCGAAGCCAAGGCGCGCCTCTGGCTGCTTTATCTCACCGGCTGTTCGATTACTTTCGAACGCGCCTCGGCGCAGATTTTCCAGACCGTCGTCACCAAGCGCGCGCGGGGCCCGAGCGGACTGCCGCCGACGCGGGCGGACCTTTATCAGTAGAGCGCCAGCGAGCCGATTTCATCCGATGGGGTTTCCGACGACCGTCGACCGGATGTTTCTTATGCCCGCTTGTTCTGCCGGTTGGCGATGAGGTCGTCGACGACCGCCGGGTCGGCCAGCGTCGAGGTATCGCCGAGCGCGGCAAAATCGTCCTCGGCGATCTTGCGCAGGATCCGCCGCATGATCTTGCCCGAGCGGGTTTTCGGCAGGCCCGGAGCGAACTGGATCTTGTCGGGCGTGGCGATGGCGCCGATGTCCTTGCGGACGTGGGTGACAAGTTCCTTGCGCAACGCCTCGTCCGGCTTCTCGCCGGCCATCAAAGTGACGTAGCAGTAGATGCCCTGGCCCTTGATGTCGTGCGGGTAGCCGACGACGGCGGCTTCCGAGACTTTCTCGTGCGAAACCAGCGCCGATTCGACCTCGGCCGTGCCCATGCGGTGGCCGGAGACGTTGATGACGTCGTCGACCCGGCCGGTGATCCAGTAGTAGCCGTCGGCGTCGCGGCGGCAGCCGTCGCCGGTAAAATATTTGCCCTTGTAAGTGGAAAAATAGGTCTGCACGAAGCGCTCGTGGTCGCCATAGACGGTGCGCATCTGGCCCGGCCATGAATCGGCGATGCAGAGATTGCCGCTGGCAACGCCTTCCAGCACCTTGCCGTCGCCGTCGACCAGTTGCGGCTTGACGCCGAAGAACGGCTGCGTCGCCGAACCTGCCTTGAGCGGGGTGGCGCCGGGCAGCGGCGTGATCAGGATGCCGCCGGTCTCGGTCTGCCACCAGGTGTCGACAATCGGCACCTTGCCGTTACCGACGACGTTGAAATACCACTCCCAGGCTTCCGGATTGATCGGCTCGCCGACTGTGCCGAGCACGCGCAACGATTTGCGCGAGGTTTTGGCGACATGGGCGTCGCCGGCGCCCATCAGGGCGCGCAACGCCGTCGGCGCGGTGTAGAAGATGTTGACCTTGTGCTTGTCGATGACCTCCCAGAAGCGGGATTGCGAGGGATAGTTCGGCACGCCTTCGAACATCAGCGTGGTGGCGCCGTTGGCGAGCGGCCCGTAGACGATATAGCTGTGACCGGTGACCCAGCCGACATCGGCGGTGCACCAGTAGATGTCGCCGTCGTGATAGTCGAAGACATATTGGTGGGTCATCGAGACGTAGACGAGATAGCCGGCCGTGGTGTGCAGAACGCCCTTCGGCTTGCCGGTCGAGCCCGATGTGTAGAGGATGAACAGCGGGTCCTCGGCCTTCATCTTCTCCGGCTTGCATTCCGCCTTAACCGTCGCGATCTCGTCATGGTACCAGACGTCGCGTCCGGCCACCCAGCCGGTCTTGCCGCCGGTGCGGCGCACGACGACGACCTTTTCGACTTTCGTTCCGGCCTTGGCGGCGATCTCGATCGCTTTGTCGGTGTTGTCCTTCAGCGGGATCGGCTTGCCGCCGCGCAGGCCCTCGTCGGCGGTGATGACGAAGCTTGATTTGCAGTCGTCGATGCGGCCGGCCAGCGCGTCCGGTGAGAAGCCGCCGAAGACCACCGAATGGATGGCGCCGATGCGCGTGCAGGCAAGCATCGCATAGGCGGCTTCGGGGATCATCGGCATGTAGATGGTGACGCGGTCGCCTTTCCTGACGCCGTGCTTCTTCATCACATTGGCGAGCCGGCAGACATGCGCATGGAGCTCGTTATAGGTGATCTTCCTGTCGTCGTAGGGATTGTCGCCTTCCCAGATGATGGCGGTCTGATCGCCGCGCTTCTTCAGATGCCGGTCGATGCAGTTCCAGGAAACATTGGTCTCGCCGTCCTCGAACCATTTGATCGAGACCTTGCCGTCGAAGGAGGTGTTCTTGACCTTGCTGTAGGGCTTGAACCAGTCGATGCGCTTGCCGTGCTTGCCCCAGAACTTGTCCGGGTTCTTCACGCTGTCGGCGTACCATTTCAAATAGGTGTCTTTATCGATCAGCGCATTCTTCTTCCACGCCGGCTGGACGCGATGGACATGAACCTCGGACATATCTTTGCTTTCCTCCCGAAACCAGGCCGCCCGGCTTGACCGCCGGCGGCATCACGGCGAAGCGGCCGCGAATTCGCGCGCATTATTAACAGTTCCGCGGTGACGGCAACATTAGACGTTGGATTCGCGCGGCGGGATGCCGCAGAGGTTTGAGTTGCCGCTATCAGCACTCGACCACGATCGCTGCTAACTGCATGTTTTTGTGTCGGAAATCCGGCCTCTAACTACGAAATATCAATAGACGATTAAGCAAATTGCGGGCACAATTTCAAATTGGGAGGAAGGAGAATCAACCGGGGACCGCGATGCGTGACCATTCCGAAATGGACCTGATGCTCAAGGGCTATGGCTTGACCACGGCCAAAATCCTTTATCATTTTCCCGATCATCCGCATCTGCTGCAGAGCTTCATCTGGCAGGACTACGACATCGCTCCGAAATTTCCGGTGCTGATCCGGTTCATCGAGTTCTGGCAGACCAAGCTCGATGGCCCGCTGCATTCGGTGAGCTATACGCACCAGAAGCTGATCGCGCCCAATGAGTGGCGGAAGCTCGATGGCGAGTTCGTGCTGCATTAGGGCAACGGCGCAGGATGTTCTGGCGGGCTGCTTGCATGATGGATTCCGCATGCCTTGGTGATTGGCGGAGACATCTCGGAGCTTCGTCATCCTGGGGCGGAGCAAGGAGCGAAGCGACGCGGCGCAGACCCCAGGATCCATGCCGTGACTTCAAAGCGCCGCTGCGGTGCCGAATTCTGCTCCGCTGCACCCTACGGCCAAGGTTATGGCATGGATCCCAGGGTCTCCGCGACGGAGCTTCGCTCCTGCTTCGCCCAGGGATCACGAAGTTGGGGAGGCTTCGGCAAGTCCCGAATGTTTATGATGGTCACCCGAACGAGCGATCGCGACTCTCAGACCGCAGGCGGGCTCAGCCGGGCAAAACCCTCCTGCCGGCGATACGGAAAATACGGATAGGCTGCGGTCACCGCGCTTGCTGCGTCGAGCGTCTTGATCTGGTCGGATGTCAATGACCAACCGACGGCACCAAGATTCTGGCGCAGCTGTTCCTCGGTGCGCGCGCCGATAATGACGGAGGCGACGGTCGGCCGCTGCAGCAACCAGTTGATGGCGATCTGCGGCACGGTCTTGCCGGTTTCTCTGGCCACGGCTTCGAGCGCATCGACAACCCTGTAGAGCAACTCGTCTTCTACCGGCGGCCCGAAGCTTGCGGTGTCGTGCAGCCGGCTTTTTTCCGGCAGTGGCTCGCCGCGGCGGATCTTGCCGGTCAGCCGGCCCCAGCCGAGCGGGCTCCACACCAGCGCGCCAACGCCCTGGTCGAGCCCGAGCGGCATCAACTCCCATTCATAGTCGCGCCCGACCAGCGAATAGTAGACCTGATGGGCGACGTAGCGCGGGTAGCCGTGCTTGTCCGCCAGGCCGAGCGATTTCATCACTTGCCAGCCGGAAAAGTTGGAGACGCCGACATAGCGCAGCTTGCCGGCGCGCACGAGACTGTCCAGCGTCGACAGCACCTCCTCGATCGGCGTTGCGGCGTCGAAAGCATGCAGCTGCAGCAGGTCGATGTAATCGGTGCCGAGACGCTTGAGCGCGTGCTCGACCGCGTTGATGAGGCGCGAACGGGAGGACCCGGCATCATTGGGTCCGTCGCCCATCGGCAGCGAGGTCTTGGTCGAAATCAGCACGGCATCGCGGCGGCCCTTGACGGCTGCGCCGAGCACTTCCTCGGAAGCGCCGTTCGAATAGACGTCGGCGGTGTCGAACAGGTTGACGCCGGCCTCCAGGCAGATGTCGACCAGCCGCCGCGCTTCCGTCGCATCGCTGTTGCCCCAGGCGCCGAACAGCGGCCCCGAGCCGCCGAAGGTTCCAGCGCCGAACGAGAGCGCCGGAACCTTCAGGCCCGAGGCGCCAAGACGTCGATAATCCATCTTTTTCTCCTGTGATGTCTAAGGGGGTTCGTCGGGTTGCTACGTGCGGGCAGATGCCGGCTCGCCAAGCGTCGGGCGATCGAGACGCAGCGCCAGCCACGCCACGGCGAGCGCCGAGAGCGGCAGCAGGGCGGCGACCCAGGTGATGGCGCCAAGGCCGGGGCCATGGGCGATGACCATGCCGCCGAGCCAGGCGCCGGCGGCGTTGCCGAGGTTGAAGGCGGCGATGTTGAAGGACGAGGCGAGGCTCTGGCCGGCGCCTTCAGCCTTTTCCAGCACCCACATCTGCAGCGGCGCTACGGTGGCGAAGGCGGCGGCGCCGAGCAGGCCGACATGGATGACAGCCATCGCCCGGCTGTGCAGGGCGAAGGTCATCGTGCCGAGCACCAGCGCCAGCACAACGAGACTGCCGAGGACGGAAGGCACCAGCCAGCGGTCGGCGAACTTGCCGCCGGCGAGATTGCCGGCGATGAGGCCGCCGCCGAAAACAAGCAGGATCGGCGACACCGCCGCTTCCGCAAAACCGGTGATCTCGGTCAGCAAGGGGGCGATATAGGTGAAGACGGCGAAGACGCCGGCATAGCCAAGCACGGTGGTGGCGAAGCCAAGCAGAACCGGGGCGCGGCCGAGCACGGCGAGATCGCCGCGCAGGTCGCTCTTTTCCAGCGCTGCCGGGCTGCGGGGCACCGGCAGGAGAATGATGGCGAAGGCGACGATGCCGACCAGGGCTACAGCCCAGAAGGTCGCCCGCCAGCCGAAGGCCTGGCCGAGCCAGGTGCCGAAGGGCACGCCGAGGATGTTGGCGATGGTCAGGCCGGTGAACATCAGGGCGATCGCCGAGGCCTTCCTGTTGGGGGCGACCAGCCCGGTCGCAACCACCGCACCAACGCCGAAGAAGGTGCCGTGGGCGAAGGCGGTGAGCACACGGGCAGCCATCAGCGTCCAGTAGTCGGGGGCCAGCGCGCAGGCGAGGTTGCCCAGCGTGAAGACCGCCATCAGCACCAGAAGCACGGTCTTGCGCGGCCAGCGGCCGGTGGCGATCGTCAGCAGCGGCGCGCCGATGACGACGCCCAGCGCATAGCCGGAGATCAACTGGCCGGCGGCCGAGATCGAGACGCCGAGATCGGTGCTGACGTCGAGCAGCAGGCCCATAATGACGAATTCGGTGACACCGATGCCGAACGCACCGGCGGCGAGAGCATAAAGTGCAAGAGGCATTGCGGTTCCCACTCCGGTGACAGCAGTTTTGACGACAGGACGCCGTGTCCTCCTGCGCCCCGACCCGGAAGATCGTGTTGCCATGTGCTGTGAACCAGCCTTGCGTCGGGCACATTGTCTGTGAAATAGATTCACGAATGGCGAGGCCCGACATCAACCGCTCCGGCGAGATCGAAGTGTTTGTCCGTGTCGTCGAAGCGGGCAGTTTTTCGGCTGCGGCGCGGATGCTGCGGATGACGCCGTCGGCGGTGAGCAAGCTGATTGCGCGGCTTGAGGCGCGGCTTGGCGCGCGGCTGATCAGCCGTTCGACTCGCAAGCTGCAACTGACACCGGAGGGAGCGGCCTTCTTCGACAGCGGCGTGCGCATCCTGGCCGACATGGCGGCAGCCGAGCGCGAGGCGGCGGCTGGTGCTGCGCCGCGCGGCCGGCTGCGGGTCAACAGCTACGTGCCGTTCGGGCAGCACCGGCTGATCCCGCTGTTGCCGCGCTTTCTCGAACGCTATCCGGAAATCGCCATCGATCTGGTTTTGACCGACAATGTCATCGACCTGATGGAGGAGCGCGCCGATGTCGCCATCCGCGCCGGGCCGCTCGGCGAATCACGTTTGGTGGCGCGCAAGCTCGGACAGAGCCGGCTGGTCGTCGTCGCCGCGCCATCGTACATCAGGACGCATGGCGCGCTCCAAACGCCGGCCGATCTCGATCATCACAATCGGATGGGTTTCTGCTTCGTGCGCCATGTCGACGGCTGGCCCTTCGTCGGCGCGGCCGGCGAGGCCTTCATCGTCCCGATCACCGGAAACACGCTGGTCAGCGACGGCGAGGCGATGCGGCTGATGGCGCTCTCGGGCGCTGGCATCGCCCGGCTGGCACGCTGGCATGTGGAGCCCGACATCGCCGCCGGCCGGCTGGTCCCGCTTCTGGAGGACTTCAACCCAGGCGACGAGGAGCTTACCCACGCTGTTTACGTCGGCCAGGGCAAACATTTGCCGGCCCGAGTGCGGGCCTTTCTCGACTTTCTGGTCGAGACGGTCCGGCTGAGCTGAGCCCAAGAAGATCGTGAGCCCGCCGGCTTCCGAAATCGAAGCTGAGATTTACTTCTTCTCCGCAAAGGGCGCCGGACGCCGGCCAGCCGCCTGGCGCTCGAGCATCCAGCCCGGATATTCGGATGGCAGCGCGCTGACTTCGTC